>NZ_SJPU01000006.1 GCF_007860105.1 Allorhodopirellula heiligendammensis | reverse complement strand
GCCTTGCCTGAAACGACTGTCGGCTTGCGGCCACCTTCTTGCCGGCGACCTTGTACCGCGATGATCTCTTTCTGAAGCCGGTGACTGCTCCAGCGGTTGGTCAGAGCGTCCTGAGTTAGACGATCACGCGTTTTCCCCTTGGGAACGCTGACCAGCTTGACAAAATGGCTGATCGAGAGGGCATGGTTCTCTTTTCTGAACAGCCTGAACCACGTGTTCAGCTCGCTCTTCATGTAACCCGTGTCCCGCGATGCCATCGCACGTAGCTTTTGAGCGGTGTCACGATTGATACCGTGTTGTTCGGCCAGTTTGGCTATCCGTCCAAGCGGTGAAGTTGAGCCACATGCTTTCAGAATGTCCTTCCCGATGTCGTAACGCTGCTCAATTGTTTTGATCGCTGCTTCGACTGGATTCTCTCGTTTGGTCTTTTTCATGTTTTCCTTCAATCATGCTCTTGGAGTTCACTTATCGAATCTGGTACAATCACCCGTGTTAAAATCCGGTTTTTACCGATTTGGGGCTTTTGGGAGAGTAGTACAAGGTGGGCTGGGAAACTAGAGGCGGCGACAAGAGGTATTTTTACCGGAGCGTGCGTCTGTCGGACGGACGCATTCGCAAAAAGTACCTCGGCAACGGCATGTTGGCCGAAGTTGAGTCACTGTGGTTGGAGCAAAAGACTGCGGTCCGACGCCAACTGAGTGAAGAACGCCAGCAAACTGCTGCTGCAGAATCGCTGCTCAAACGGCACCTTCGCAGCACCAACGATGTGACACATACCCTCATGCTTTCAATCGGCTACGCCAACCAACGATCCCGAGGATGGAGAACCTTAAAGATGATTGAAGCAAACGAAGTCGACAATGAAAACGTTCCTACCGCGACGGAGGACAATGAGCCTTCATTCGCGGATCTACGCGAAGCCGCTAGTCAGGGTGATCCTTCGGCAATTCCAGCCTTGCGACGGATTTTGCAGAAGCACCCGGAGTATGTCTGGGCCTGCGGCGACCTGGCGTCGCAGACGCAACTTCAGTGGATCGACCTGATTGCTGGACAAAATCTTTTCTGGCGGGAATGCCTGCTGCTGAAGATGGCCGAGCACAAGCGCGAGCTCATGGCGGAGACGAACGGTACGGTAGTGGAAAAGATGCTGGTCGACCAATCGCTCGCGACGTGGCTGCAGCTTTACTTCCACGAAGGCCGTGAAGCCAAGAGTCCCGCAGACAACGTCCAGATCAGCGAGCACCGACTGAAGAAGATCGAGTCGGCGTTCAACCGCCACATGCGATCATTGAACGCTCTGGCATCAATGAAGTCGGTCAACTTTACAAAGCGTATGGTCGAGGCGATGAAATCGGTCACGCAGGATGTTGACGACGATCAAAGCGAGTCAGCTTCCAGCCCGGCAGATCAGCCCAGGCACAACCGGCTCCGCGATTCGTTTAGCCGAGCGTTTGAGACGGCTCCGATGAATTGATATGAATGGGATCTGTAGTTGAGGTCGAAGAACTCTCAGGGCCACGCGTCCAGTCGCTTCAGATACGGTTCGCAGGCTGGGAAGTCTGAACGCCACGACACGAGTCGCATCAGCTAGATTGGCAGTGGCGATTCAGTGTTCTGATTCGTGAACCACTGTGGATACTGTGTGACGACAATGCTGTAAGCACGGTCTATGGGTATGTCTGGCGATCAGCCCAACGGACAAAGTTGGGCTATTTCGACACCCGAAGTGCGAATCGATTGCGATTCGTTGTCCCGGCTAAATCAACTATTCTGGAGATCTGCTCACCAATGCCTAAACCGCTCGTTGCTCGGACGACATCCTGGTGGCATCTGACAATCGTCTTGATGATCCTGATTTCCTTTCAGGGCCTTGGTGCCTATTTTTTCGGACTACCCGGAGTTGTACTGGGCCTCACAGTGTACTTGCTGCTGCGTTTTTCACCTCGTCGGGGCAAGCGATTTCAATCCGCTGGACTGAAGTTGATGGGGGAAGAACGATACGGTGAGGCAGCCGAAGAGTTCGAGAAGGGATATCACTTCTTCGATGAGAACCGTTTTTACGATCGCTATCGCCTGCTAACAATGTTCGACTACTCAGGCCTGGATTGGCGTGAAATGATGCTGGCGAACTGCGCGACCAATTTGGCCCTGTCTGGAGACAAAGCTAGGGCCCGAGACCTCTATCGTCACTGCCTGACTCTCTACCCCGAAAGTCGACTCGCTAAACCCGCTCTGCTATTTCTCGAACCCGAGCACGCTGCGGAGTAATCGCAGTAAGCAACGAAAGCTGGATGCGGTTTCCGATGCAGTGCGCGATAAGTTCGGCAGTTCGTCGCTGAGCAAGGGAAACACGCGGCCGCGAACTCAAGCAGAAAGTCGCTGAAACTGGTGCCGTATCGGCTGTGTCGGGGTCCTCTTATGGCAGAGAAAACTATCACGTGGGCTCACAGTGAAGGCTACGCATCGTCGGCACGACGGAGAATGACACTTTATCGAACCGGAGTCGTGTGTCACGCGTTTTGGCACTGCTCAGTTTTTCCATGTAAGTCGTTAACGGCAACGGTTCCCTGAGTCAAATTAGATGAAGCAAAAATCGAAAATCTGGGGTGACCCGCCGGAATTGGCAATACCGAACAATCCTGCTTTCGTTTCCGATTGCGACAATGCATGGATCGCCTATGAAACCGCATCCGACCACGAAGGAGTCTACGCCGTCGTTCATTTCGGGGGCTTGGTCGACATTCACTTGTCACCCATCAACGACGAAGGCATTGGCTCACATGCCTACCACCGCCCTTCAGAAGATAATGGACATGTTCTCGGACAGACTGATCAGACATTGTTTCTCTTCAATCCTTGTGAATCGCACGAATGTACCGCTCAGCCGACCGTTTCACCGCCGACTTCGCATCGATACCGACCACCTTACCCCACCAAGCTCCGTAGATTCGGTCGAATTCAAACGGCTCGACGGAATCGACAATCCGTCGCACCGTCGAGGCCGGAAGCGGAATTAGGTTCGGATAGCTGTACAGGAAGCTCACCCAGCGACGGTCCTGAACGACTTGCAAGATATCGCCGCTTAGGATGACGCCTTTGACGTCTGCGCCATCAGGCCAGTGCATCACGGTTCCGCCGTCAAAGTGCCCGCCGCATCGGATCAGCGTCAGGCCGTGCCCGATATCCATGGTTTCAACCCGTTCATGCAGAAACGGAAGGCGACGCAGAGCGAAAACGGACTACCACGGTCGACGCTCGCAGCGTTTGCGGGACTGACGCGACATCCGAGTCGTTTTGAAGTGCATCCAGTGTCTGCTCGCCATGGTATCCCTTGTCCGCGACAACCTCTTTCACTTCGCAGCCAGTCTTCGCTTCACGGATATTCGTCTTCGCCGTGTTGACGGTATCCTGGATCGTCTTGGTGTCGCCGACATCACCATGATAAACCTCGGCTGCCACGATGATTTCCGTTCCCATGTCGACGGCGTTTTCCGCTTTGTACTTCAAGTGAAAACGACTGTCTTTCATCTTGCCGATCCGCGAATCAGGATCCGTTTCGCTTTCCCAATCCTCGTTGCTGACCTTCTTTTTCGGCTTGCGTCCCTTGTCGAAGCGACGAAGCTGCTCGTCATCCGGATCGGATAACAGTTTCTAATGTCGTCGATGGCGAGCCAGGTCTTTCCATTCCGACGAAGGTACGCGACATGCCGCTCGACCGGGATCTGACTCTCAATTTACTTGCCAGCGAAATGATCCTCGCTGGCGACTTTACTACCCCCAACCAAGGAGATGAACCTTGCGTAACCTACTGACCATCGGTATCGCAACCGAAAACGATGTCGGGCAATCCGAATAAGTTGTCCGGGTTTGTGTTCCGATCGCTTCGCTCGCCGACGAAACTCAAGTTCTCAACGCGATCCGTCGCTGCCGAAGGCAACTGGAACGACTCTATCCTGTCTGTGAAGCTGAATCACACCCGCCACCTGCGCAACCACCCCGGCAGCATTCTAATCCCCGGCTCGCCACGACCAAGCAGGTCAATGCCATCTCGGCGATGTCAAAGCGTCAGGGTGTCGAACTCAATCGTACGTTGCACGACCGATTTGGCGTGACTTCACTCTCGGCGTTGACCATCACTGAAGCCTCGTCGCTGATCGACGAATTGAAGAACAACCTTCAATCGGTTTAGCTCGATTCCAGTTGTCAGCCAATCGAAACAACGAAAGAGGCGATGAGATGAACTACAACTTCGCTGTAATTCTCACGCTGACGTTTTCTCTAGTGATTACCACAATGCTGGTATTTATCGAACGAAAACGTGTCAGTGGACTTCGCGAAATCCTAGCACGCGTGATGAATCGAGAAACCGAATATGAGAGGAGTCAGAATGAAGCGAGCACCCCCAATTGTCCTGGCCGTCGTATGGGTCGCCATCGCCGGATGCGGCGACGGAGGTCGAAGCGAGCCAGGTCTGACCAGCGACCAAACCGATCAGTTCCTGAGCGTCCAGCAGTCGCTGACAAACGAGCAGGCAACCCTGAGTCGAGGACGCTACGAACTCGAGCAAGACCGACGAACCTGGGACGCAAGAGAACGCCGCGATCCAATCGTCGCCAACTCCATCTATGCAACCGGAATGTTAATCGCGTGCGTCTTGCCGCTGGCGATCGTCATGTTGTTGCTTTGGAACAATCGGAATGTGGAACATCGACTGGAGTTATCCGATGCGGTGCTAACTGAATACCTGTTCGTCAACGATGCACCCAGACGAATGGAAGAAAAGAACTGTGACGCCCCGAAACTCCCGGCACCAAAGTGACACCAGGCATCTCGCTGTAAGACAAAAGATCACCCAAATCCCGACCGGATATAGTTCCGGTCGGGGTTTGGGCTTTTTCTTTATCTATCAGCCCAATGGTTGTGCGCTCGGTTTACGTCCCAACCGAGCTCTAGGAGTTCTATCGACTTATATCGGGATTGTGGTATAACATCGAATAAGTCGCTAATTCTCTAGGCAAAACGCATGGACCCATTGAAAAACCCCTATTCCCCCGGCGCGGGAGCACCCCCGCCGGAGCTAGTGGGACGCGAACCTGTGATCGAGCAAGCTCGGATTCTGCTTGGTCGTGTTTGCCAGGGCCGGGCCGAAAAGAGTATGTTACTGACTGGATTGCGGGGGGTTGGTAAGACAGTTCTGCTTAACGAGATCGAACGCATCGCATTGGAGTTCGACTACAGCACAATCGTTGTCGAAGCACACGAAGGAAAGAGCCTCGGCGATCTGCTGGCGCCTCAATTTCGCAAGCTCCTGTTTGAGCTGGATCGCACAGCGAGAATGAATGCAGCGGTCAAACGGGGCCTCGCCGTGCTTCGAGCGTTCATCGGCTCGATCAAACTAACTTCCGGCGAGTACTCCATCGGACTGGACATCGAGCCTGAGAAGGGAACCGCCGACAGCGGTGATATGGAATTGGACTTACCCGACCTGTTCATTGTGATTGGCGAAGCCGCCAAGAACTGTGGGACTTCCATTGCGTTGTTGATCGACGAGCTTCAGTACTTCGATGAGAAGGAACTTGGTGCTTTGATCATGGCCATGCACAAGCTTCAACAAAAGCAACTTCCGTTCGTTTTGCTTGGCGCTGGCTTACCAATTTTGCCCCGTCTTGCTGGCGATTCCAAATCTTACGCAGAACGGCTGTTCAACTTCCCACAGATTGGTGCGCTCGATCGCGAAGACGCCGCGAAGGCATTGCAGCAACCCGCCGCCGATTCTGGTATCGCCTTCACGGAATCCGCCCTCGAAGAAGTCTTTCGTTTGACGCACGGCTATCCGTATTTCGTGCAAGAGTGGGGTTACCAATGCTGGAACTCAGCACAGACGTCCCCGATTGACACTGACATCGTTGAGACAGCTTCCGCAGTCGTCATGCCGCGATTGGATCAGAACTTTTTCCGAGTACGTTTCGATCGGCTCAAGCCGGGAGAGAAGAAGCTCCTTCGCGCGATGGCCGAACTTGGCGAGGGGCCATACCGAATGGGTGACGTTGCTGAAACGATGGAACTCAAAGTGACCAGTCTTGGACCACGACGAGCGAGTCTTATCAAAAAAGGAATGATTTACAGCCCCAACTACGGCGAGATCGCGTTTACCGTTCCCATGTTCGACGACTTCATGCGTCGCGCGATGCCGGACTTGGAGGGTTGAGTCGAACAGCAATGATACCTGAGGTAAACGAACTATTCGTGCTCACGAAATGCAATTTCTTCGCGACCAATCAAGTTTGGCCTCGTAAGACTCGCATGAACCCAGACGGCTGTGCGCTCGGTTCGCGAGTTGATTACGTGACCAGTGCCAGGCTGCTGGAAGAGTTGACCGCTGCGATGGGCGAGAAAACGTTGACACGCAAGGTCCGTTACTACGCGAGTTTCGACCTTCCTATTATCGACGAGTTCGGGTTCGACAGACTGGAGCGTCGCGAATACCCCGAGTCAGCGAGCCTGCTTTACAAGGTCGTCGATGCCCGCAGTGGTCGCGGCTCAACTGCGTGCGTTACGAACGTGGACTTCAGCGACTGGAGCGAATACCTAGGAGACCCACCACTGGTGATTGCGATGCTTGACCGCATCGTCGACAGTGCGATCGTGATTCGGTTCGAAGGTAAGTCGTATCGACAGCACCGCACCGAACGAAAGCAAGTTGCGGCGAAGCAGAGTTCAACGCAATCCTAACAGATAGCCCCGCTTTGGCTTCCCGTCAAATGCCACTTCGATGAGCGATCAAATATCGCGAGTTACGCGTCTCTTTACGCATTGAAGACGTATTGGTTTGGATGTCCTGGACAGCGAGTCGTCGAGTTGGAGGTCAGCTTCGCGGCCCCTGCCCCTTCTGCGTCCGCGACCTCCCCGCCAGCCGGCAACGGCACCCCACCGAACGCCCCTCGAGCGTTCTCAGTCAATATTGAGCGGCATATCTTTCGTTGTTTTAAGTGCCATCGCAGTGGCAACGCCTTGGATCTATGGGGCATCCATCGACAGCTCTCGATCTACGCCGCCGCCCGCGAGATCCAGGATCGCCCCATCAAAACAAGCAACCGCAAAACCGCCCCTGGTCGACCACCGATCAAGCAACCACGCCACCGGCCACCACCGCTAAACTGGCTCAATTCCTAACCGCTATCGACAAAGAGAATAGTGATCAGCGGAAGAGTCGCCTGCGAAAGGAAGCTCACGCCCTGAAAACGACCGTCGAGGGCGCCGTGACAAAGGCAACGAACGCAAACTCCATCAACCAACAGCCACCACAACACGATCCACCAAAGCAGCAACGTCAAAACGCAAACCGACAAACTCGACTGCGAGGCAAACACATCGGTCCACCTCGAAGTCGCCACAGAAACCGACAACCAAAACATCCAACCCACGGCGAGCAAGAAAGCCAGTATGCGTGGCTGATGCAATGACATCGACGTAACGAATCGGTCTTGCTCGCTTTTCTAGGGCTCATCGGACGGAAAGGTGGGTCGGAGTACAGTGGAAGATTTTTTAAGAATCGCGGTAGGGACTGCTGTTGCCAGCCGCCCCTCGCACAGATCCGTACGTGAGCCTTGACCCAACGGCTCCTCCGTTGGGTCAAACGATCGCGACACACCGTGTCGGTATCCGTATTGGCGAATTGCTTACCACCGGCCAAGATTTCAAGCAGGGTAAGCTAGCCCGACACGGCATCTTGACCGCTCAACTCTTGTAGTTTCTCGTCAAAGTGGTGCGGTTCACTCAATTTCATCGGACATGAAGTTCACGGCGAGTCGTGGTTCCCTGTCAAGCGAGTACAGATTTCAATCCCGCGTCCATGCTCACATGTCCACCCAACCTCTGCCAAACGGGTCTTGAGTTTATCCCGAAAATTCCTTCGTCTCCCCCCAACCGTCTCGCTATAACCGGAGCTGCCGGGGAAAAGCTGCTTGGACGTCAGCACGTGAGCTTCGCCATTTTCCTTCCATTCGATACGTTCGTCGGTTGAACCGCTCAATAACGCGGCAACAATCTCATCGACGATTGGAGCGATACGGACACGTGGTGCCATCTTGTCAATTTGGCGGTACGACTTGCGTTCTATCTCAGCGGTGCATTCCTTCAAGTTAACTTTCCAATAATGAACGTCAGCGCGACTTGACCCCATCACCAAACCTCCGTGTCGCTCGATGCTGAAAGTCAGAATCGGTGAATTCCAACTGATTTTGTCCATCCGACCGTGCAATTTGTATTGAGCCATCCCTTCTTCGCTGCTGCCGGAAAGGTCTTCCCAATTTGTGATAACATGTTCCTTTGCTTGCTGCTTGGTCATCCCGCGAAGTACCTCGTCCGTCAACCGATGCGACATCCGCTCAGACATCTTTGGTTTATCGGGCGCTACCAACTTGTAGTGATCTTCCATCGTGCTTGGTTCCTGTGGGGTTCGAACTTTTGGAGCCTGGATGGGCACCTTCACCCGTGTCTTGCGGGTTTTCTTTTGTTGTTTGGTTTCGTCTTTTGAGCGTTTCATCGTCTTTTCCCATATTCATGAAAATCTAAAAACTTGGTTGCCAACGTAGGCAGCCGGCAACACCCCTGGCCTGACTCGCAATTGTTAGCGTCAGGGGGTTGCCGGTTGCCCGGTCATCGAGGTTTTGTCGCTGCAGCAGTTTGAGCGGCGATAAATCGCGTGATCGCCTGGCGGGAGGTGATAATTTGGTCCATCCGTATTTATCGTGGAGCAATCATTGGAATATGCTGAACGGGATCAAATACGCTTTGGGGCAAACTCCCGGTCAAGTTCACGCTGAGCATCCTTGTGTGCCTTGGACCGCTGTCCTGTCGTGGACGATGGCATGCCAGGGTCAGCAGCCTCCGTAGTTCGCTCGTTGTACCGGTTGACGGCTTCAACGGACGTGAAGCGGCGGCCTCCGAGCATCCATGATTCGAGCTTGATGCCGTAGCGGTTGCGTCGTTGGCACCACCGCAGAACGGTCGATAGATGGGGCCTGCGGCCAGTGGCGGCTTGCACCGCATCGACCAGAGGGAGGGAGCGTTCGTCGTTTGGGATCCGCATTTCGCGTGACTCCTGAGCGTTAAGAAGTGAAACTTCACAAATGCTCGCACACGGTGCGGTACTCCTCAGGGTACTTTTGACGGTACCGTAGTACCTTTATTTGCGTTTCTCGCCGTTACGCAATAGCCAGGTGAATTCGCAGCCACGCCGGCTAATTACAAATTTCCATCGTCGTGTTGGTAGATTGTCACGGATCTTTTTTAGCTTCCTATCAATGCCGTCGTCAGTTATTTCCTCCCTGTCACTCCATGCGCCTGGGACCCTCCGCAGTTCGTTGAACGTGCCACCAATTCGCTGTTTCACCATCCAATCAAACAAGGCTTTCTGTTGCGAAGATCTCAGCTCCGCCCGATCGGCTTCAAACGGATTAGCTGAAGCCTCTGTTTCGATAGGTTGGACTTCATTTATTCCAAATGACTTCAGCCGCTCTTCGATTTCTGACGCGGTCGTCCAAAGACGCATTTCAAAATCAAGTTTTGGTGCTGAACTCCACGCCAAGCCCGATGTTTCGAGACCAAGACCTGTCAAAATAGATATCTGCTCGTCCACGTCGCTAGCAAGTTTACGATATAGTTCGTTCCAAGACTTACCGACGAATTCGACTGATTCCTTGACTCGAATGGGTTCACAGCCTTGTTCAAACGACCGACCAATGTGGAAGAACCTAGATAATTCATCGAGCCGAGACACAAGTGCGTCGATGCATCTTTTGAGTCCATCCCAGGATTCACTTCTGAGCGGAGACTTGATTTCGTCCTGTTTCGGAGGTTGTCCTTCCTCACCTCGGAATTTCACCAGGAATTTACTCAGAGGGCTTTCGAAAAACTGTTCGCGTGAATACTCAAGCGATATATCGCTGATCTCGCTGTGGTATTCCGCAAGTCGAGCGGCCTCACCATTTTGGAGGCCATCTGTCACTTGGTGCATTACTTCAGCAAGAGCCTTCAAAGTTTTTTCAGCCTCCTCCTTTACAGTGTCCTGGCCATTGGCACACAGTTGCTGCAACGTCGTTTCCAAGTCGGCCCATACTCGGTCAAGGCTACCGTGTTCATCTCGTACATGAGGCCGGTCACTGGAGTCAAAGCAGACGCTAGAAAGTGGACAACTGTCGATCAAGTATGCGACTTCGATCGTTCTCGGTAGTTGTACCACTAGCCTCCCCAATCGAAAGGCTAAGAATTCCTTTGGGTATTTACTCGTGGTTGTTGTCATCGTGTCGGTCCAGGTGCAGTGCTACGCCCTTGCCTTTTGTAGTAATGTTGATTGTCGCGTAGGAATTGCTGCTCGTGTCGCTCATCCATCGTGTTTCTCTTTCCTTTGGTGGGCGTCGGTGACACGCCGACCGGTGGAGGGAAAGAGAATCGCCACCGGTCGACGCATCTCAGAATAGTTAGTCCCGGGCCGATGCTAGCTTCAGGTTATCAAATCACCCTGCTTGACGTGCGACTCGTTTGCCGAGTTCCTCATCCCGTTGAGCGTAGTTTTGGGTGATGTCGGCGGAACTGTGACCGAGCGTGACTTGTGCTGCTTCCAGTCCGAATGCCTTTCGCGTCTCGGTCGCCTTAGCATGACGCAACCGATTGGGAGACCACCTGTGTTCGGACTGCCATGATTTAAAATCGTTCAACTGTGACTCGGATAAACGGCGGCGATGTGCGGTGACGGACTCCCCCAGTCGCTGCGCCAGCGGTGCAGGTGCCGGGAACGCTCGGTCGCAGGCGTTGTGGATCGCACGACGGTAACTGCATGTTGTGTACGCACGGCCCGGTGTCTTCTTCGCTTTCCTGCCTTTCAACCCTCCTTGATCGTGTTTTAGTCCAGGGCGGTTCCCACACGACAGCGGTGTTGTTCGGTTTTCTGAGTCACGCTGGCGACGCAGTGCTACTGCATCGCAGGGGCGAAACAAGCAAAGGTCGTCGTCACGTAACAAGTACGGCTCGAGGATCGCTTGCGCCTTGGGACCTATGAACAGAGTGCGAGTGTGTCCGTGGTGAGCGGTTTTATGCTCGGCCAATGTCGCCACCCAAACGTCATCGGATCGATCAATCGATGATGGTGTGAGGTTGCAGACTTCCGCGGGACGACAACCGATCAATCGCTGCAACCGCACCATGTCGGCAACGATGGGGGAGAGCTCGCTGATTGTCACTTCCACAACTTCATCGGCTACCGGCGTAACCTTTTCGGATTCGGGCGCGTCGGTGTGCTTCCGCTTGAGGGACGGAATCAAGCGTAGTGTTTCGAACACCTCTGCTGGGATCTTCGCCTCACCCGCTCCCCACTTGAACGCTCGCAGCATCAGCCTCATCGACTTGTTGATTCCCTGGCGGGTGCGTCCCGTGTCGACCAGCTTTTGCCGGATCGCCTTGAACGCCACTGGACCAACTTCGGCAGCATCATGCTCAGCGTACAGGTCTCGCAGCAGCCTTACCGCGGATTTCGTGTTGTGGTAATCGCTGGACGCTCCCGTCCCGTAATACGCTTTGCAGTGCCGCAAATAGTCGCGGATCAACATGGCAACGGTGTAGGATTCGGATTCGATGCCGAATGTGGGACTTCGGCCGCTTGCAAGATACTCGGCAACGATTCGATCGTATTCGCGGATCGACGTTTTGCTGTTCCAGGGACCGAGAAGGTAGTCACGTCCGTTGAAGGTGACTCTGGCACTACCGCTGGAATGCTTGCGGTATTTTGGAATGGATTTCGTCAAGATTGGCATCGGATGCACCTTTCGAAAAAGCCAAACGGGAAAGTTCCCGTTTGGGTCGTCTTGAAAGTGTGCTCGGCGGACGTCCGCCGGTCGCCGTTTAAGTCGGCAAATCACGATAAAAAAGAGAGTACACCCCAGAGGATTCGAACCTCTAACCTTCGGTTCCGTAGACCGATGCTCTATCCAATTGAGCTAGGGGTGCATGGGCTGGTCGGGCGGGGCGATTTCTCGCAGTCGCTGGTGGCCTGCCACGGGACGGGGAGAGTAAAGATTTCGCGGTCGCTTGGCAAGGGGGAGTTCACCTTTGCGCAGGATATTTTTTTCTGGGGCCGCCGGGACGGTCGGCAAAAATTTTTCGCCCGAGGGGGACCGCTTGACGACTTTGCTGGAGTTTCGATAATCTACGCCCTTCGCAATCGCCAGCGTAGCTTCAATTGGCAGAGCATCGCATTCGTAATGCGAGGGTTGCCGGTTCAAATCCGGCCGCTGGCTTCATGCATTCGAATCCGCTTCCTTTCGCGGGAGGGATTCGTCGGCGAAATCGTGTCGGTATTGCGAACAACTCCTTTCCTTTTGGGAATCTCACATATGAGCGAAGTCGATCTCGATGTGCTCGACTTGAAGCAATTGGTACTCACGAGCAATGCCTTCGGGCCGAATGAAGTCAGTGAGATTCGCAAGGCGATTACCGAGAACTACGGACATTTCTCGGAACTTCGCGACGCCGTGCAAGAATTGGAACAGGACGACGTACTGACTCCGGCGGCTCGCACCAAAATGGGCGTGTGCCAGTTTTTGCTGGGTCGATTCCAAGCAGCCCTGGACACGCTGACTGCCGCCGATGGCAGCGCGATGGCGTTGTTCTACACCGCTCGCTGCCGCTTTGAACTGGGCCAGTACGACGAGGCCATCAAGGCATACGAAAATGCCAAGGTCTCTGGATACAACGAAGACCAGTGCAAAATCGGTGTCGCCGAAGCGAAACGCTATTCGGGCGAGATCGAAGAGGCGATGAATATCCTCGACGATATCTTCGGCCCCGCCGAGCAGACCGCCGACTACATGTACCAACGCGCCGCGACGGCAGCGCTGATCGGTGGCCGGATGGATGAGGCGATCAACCTCTACCAGCGGGCTGTGTCGACCGACGAAAATCACGCGGGTGCTCTGTTTGGACTTGCCCTTGAGAATGATCGTCTTGGTAACGACGAAGAGGCTCTGCAGCTCTACGAGCGTGCTGCTAAAGCGTTCCCAACCGGCCTGGGCGCACTGACCAACCTCGGCGTGATGTATGAGGATCGCAACGAATACGACAAGGCACAGTTGTGCTACAAGCGTATCCTGGATTGCTTCCCCGGCCACCCGCGTACTTCGCTGTACATGAAGGACGCGTCAGCAACGGGCAATATGCTCTATGACGAAGAGGCCCAGCGTCGCAACGATCGCTTGACTCAGATCCTCAGCATGCCGGTCACGAACTTTGAACTGAGTGTTCGCAGCCGCAATTGCCTGCAGAAGATGGGCATCGAAACCATTGGTGAGCTGACCCGTCATAGTGAGCAAGAACTGCTCGGCAGCAAGAACTTTGGCGAGACCAGCCTCGTCGAAATTCGCGAGATGCTGCAGCAGAAGGGCTTGTCGCTGGGACAATTCGCGGGCGAGAAGAAGGCCAGCGATCCACCGATCGATACCTCGCACATGTCCGCTGACGAGCAAGCGTTGCTCGAGCGTCCGATCGCTGATCTGAACCTGTCGGTGCGGGCCCGCAAGTGCATGACTCGGCTGCAGATTAACTCGATCGGTGAGCTGATCCGCAAGACCGGTGATGACATGCTCGAGTGCAAGAACTTCGGCGTGACGAGCCTGAACGAAGTGCGTGAGAAGCTTGCTGATCTCGGCTTAAAAATGCGTGGCGATTGATCGGAGTGTTTCACTTCGACCTGCTGCAAGAAAGCAATGGCGCGCGCCGGGGTGTGCTACACACGCCCCGTGGTGACGTGCAAACGCCCGCGTTCATGCCGGTTGGCACGGTCGGGACCGTCAAGGGCCTGACCATCGACCAAGTCGCTGCGACGGGCGCCGACATGATCCTGGGTAACACCTATCACTTGCGACTGCGGCCTGGACATGAGACGGTCGCCAAGCTGGGTGGACTGCACGCGATGTGTGGCTGGGACGGCCCGATCCTGACCGATTCTGGTGGGTTCCAAGTGTTCTCACTGGGGGCGCTCAATCGGGTCACGGAGGAGGCCGCAACATTTCAGTCGCACCTCGATGGGGCGAAGATTGTCTTGACGCCCGAGCATTCGATTGAGATCCAGCAGGCACTGGGCAGTGACGTGGCCATGGTGCTCGACCACGTGATCGCGTTGCCGGCATCGGCCGCTGAGGTCGAGGATGCGTTGGCTCGATCGATTCGCTGGGCACGACGCTGTCGGGAGGCGGCGGACCGCCCCGAGCAGGCCTTGTTCGCCATCGTGCAAGGTGGGCTCGATCCCGTGCTGCGTCAACAATGTGCGACGGAACTGGCCTCGATGCCGTTTGAGGGCTATGCGGTGGGGGGCCTCAGCGTTGGCGAAACGCCGGAGGAAATGTACACCACCGCGGCCATCACAACCCAGTACCTACCGACCGACAAGCCGCGTTATTTGATGGGCGTGGGGACACCGCGTGATCTGATTGAGAATATCGCTCGCGGGATCGACATGTTCGACTGCGTAATGCCGACTCGAAACGGGCGAAATGCGCTCGCGTTTACCGATGATGGGCCGCTGAAGTTGCGAAACGCCGTGCACCGCGAGGATACTCGCCCGATCATGGATGACTGCCCCTGCTTGGCGTGTCGCCATAGCCGCGGCTATTTACGGCATCTTTTTAATGCCAACGAGATGCTCGGTCCAATCCTGCTGTCGCATCACAACTTGGTGTACTACGGTCGGCTAATGCGAGAAGCTCGCTCGGCGATCGAGGAGAACCGGTTTGCCGAGTTTGCCAGCGGGAAGCTGAAGGGCTGGGGTTACGAGCCGGTGGCATAGTCGATCGCTGGCCAGGATTGTTCGAGACAAAATCTTGGCTTGATCCTTACCGGAAAGGCCGCCGTTTTTCCTGGCCCAGGGAGAGCCGGCCTTCGACGGCGTGGGGTCGCGGTGCACCTTGAGGCCCCGGGCCAGCTTGATCGCTGCCCTGGCCCCTGCTTCGCTAGGCGCAACGCACAACAACTCCGCTGGGGAGGATGAAGTACTAGCGCCGCTGGTCGGCCAAGTTGGTTGGAAGATGCACGCCCGGTGAGCAACGCCGTTCGGGCCGACACGCGGACAGGGTTTCAACCCGTCCGGCGTGACCGCTCAGGACGACGGTCCGCCACTACTCTTGGGCTGGCGGCTCCGTCTCGGTCGCCGGCGCTACAGGAGCTCCGTCTTCGGATTTTTCTTCCGCAGGGACACGGACGACGGCGATGAGCTCATCGCCTTTGTCGACGCTCATGATGCGGACGCCTTGGGTGTTCCGTCCGATGACGTTGATATCCGAGGCGGCGATCCGTTGCAATTTTCCCTTGGCGGTCATCATGAAAAGCTCGTCCTCGTCGGTCACGCGGGCAATGCCGATGACCTTCCCGTTTCGCTCACTTGTCTTGATGTCCCGCAGGCCCTTGCCGCCACGTTTTTGGGTTCGGTACCGAGCCGAGCCGCTGGTGGCAGCGTTCTCATCGTCAGCCCCCGTGTCCGCCGCATCATCGTCATTCTCACCACCGTCGGGGGCGTCGATGGCATTGGGGCCGAATGGTGTGCGTTTGCCGTAGCCATTCTTGCAGACGGTCAGCAGGGTGGCTTCTGGGCTGGTGACGACCATACCAACGATGCGGTCGTCGCCAATCAGCGAAATGCCTTTGACGCCTGACGTATTGCGGCCCATCGGGCGGGAATCGGATTCGCGGAACCGGATCGCCATCCCGCCAGCGGTGACGAGCATCATCTCGTCATTCGGGCCCACGACGACGGCATCTACCAGTTCGTCATCTTCACGCAATTTGATTGCGATGATGCCGCCACGTTTTGGCCGGCTATATTGCTCCAGCGGTGTTTTCTTAACCAGTCCGCTGCGCGTCACCATGGCGACGTAGTGCCCCGGTTGATTGAAGTCACGAACGGCTAGGCACTGAGCAATCTGCTCGTTCGGTTCCATCTGCAGCAGATTGACGATCGCCCGGCCCTTGGCATCGCGGGCGAGCTGGGGAATGTCATAGACCTTTTGCCAGCGAACCTTCCCGGTTGTCGTCAGGAACAACAGGTAGGCGTGCGTACTGGCGACGAAGAGGTGCTCGATGGGATCCTCGTCATCGCTCTTGGCACCCTTGAGTCCCTTGCCGCCCCGGCGCTGCGTGTTGTAAACGCTCGTCGGGGTTCGCTTGATGTAGCCGCGGTGGCTGATCGACACGACCATCGGTTCTTCGGTGATCAGGTCTTCGAGATCGATATTCCCGAGCTCCTCGTGGCTGATCACGGTGCGTCGCTTGTCGCCGAAGCGACGCTTCATCTCTTCGAGGTCTTCCTTGATGATGTCGCTGACGCGTTGCGGCGTGGCGAGAATATCGAGGTAGTCGATGATTTCCTTGAGCAATTCGGCGTGCTCTCCCGAGAGTTTCTCTTGCTCGAGGTTAACCAATTGGCCGAGCCGCATCCGCAGGATCTCATCCGTCTGGACACTCGTCAGGGTGTAGCTGTCCGCCTTGCCCCGTTCGCTGGTGAATTGCTTGAAGCCGTCCTCACCGAGTGCCCGCTCGAGCATGGCGGCGGGACACTGGATCGACATCAACCGCTCTTTCGCTTCCGGCTGGGTGCGTGAGGTGCGGATCGTGCGAATGATCTCGTCGATATTGGCAAGTGCGAGCAGGAGGCCTTCGACAGTGTGCTTGCGGCGGCGAGCGCGGGCGAGCAGGAACTGGGTGCGGCGACGGATCACCGTGCCGCGGTGTCGCAGGAACTCAGCGAGCATCTCCTTGAGCGTCAGCTCACGCGGCTTGCCATCGACAAGCGCGAGGAAGATCAGCGAGAACGTGTCCTGCAGCGGCGAGAACTGATAGAGCTGGTTCAGGATGACGTCTGGATCCTCACCCCGCTTGAGCTCGATAACCAGCCGCACGGGCTCCTTCAAATCGCTCTCGTCGCGAATGCCCGAAATGCCCTTGATGCGGTCGCCGTTGACCAGCGCGGCGATCTTTTCGATGATTCGGTCGCGGTACTGCTGGTAGGGGATCTCAGTGACGACGATACGGCTACGATTGCCCCGCATCTCTTCGACCTGGCATTTCGCACGCACCACCATCGTGCTGCGCCCGGTCTTGTAGGCGCGGCGGATACCGGCCCGGCCGCAAATTATGCCGCCGGTGGGAAAGTCCGGGCCCGGGATAATTTCGCACAGCTCGTCGATGGACGTATCGGGGTCATCGACGAGTTTAATCAGTGCGTCGCAAACTTCAGTGGGGTTGTGCGGCGGAATACTGGTGGCCATCCCGACGGCGATCCCGCCTGATCCGTTGATCAGTAAGTTGGGGAACCGGCTAGGCAGAACGGTCGGTTCCGTACGAGCTTCGTCGTATGTGGGGACGAAATCGACGGTGTCGAGTTTGAGATCGTCGAGCATTTGCGCCGCGACCGCAGACATTCTCGCTTCGGTATACCGCATGGCGGCAGGCGGCAGCCCGGCGACGCTACCGAAATTACCCTGCTTATCGATCAGTAGCGCCCGCATGTTCCATTCTTGCGCCATCCGCACGAGTGTCGGATAGATCACGCTTTCGCCGTGCGGGTGATAATTACCCGAGGTGTCACCGGAGATCTTCGCGCATTTGACGCGTTTGCTGCCAGGGCCGAGGTTGAGGTCGTTCATCGCCACGAGGATGCGGCGTTGGGACGGTTTGAGACCGTCGCGAACGTCCGGCAGAGCGCGGCTGACGATGACACTCATCGCATAGGTCAAGTAGCTTTCACGAAGCTCGTCCTCGATCGGCAAATCGACCATTCTCAGTGCGCTGAATCCACCTGATTCATCACGACCACCCTCGGGTGTGCCGTCGCCAGGGAAGCCGGTCCGTGGTGGCTTACCACCCGTACCGCTACCGCCACCGGCCGCAACCGAGCCGCCCGCGGAACTGTCATCAGCGGAAGAGTCGCCGGTCGAGGAGTTACCGGATGCCGTGGCGTCGCCACTTTCGCCGTTCACGCCCGAGTCGTCGTCGAGATTGTCGATGTCGTCTGAGTTATCGCCGTCGTCAGCCAAGTGTCTGCTCGGTAGAAATGCGTGAGAAAAGCTGTGCAAAATCGCCACGAAACATGCCCGTGACGAAGGCGCATAGTATAGCCGACGGGGATCGTGATCACAACGGGACGAATCCTCTGTGTGATTGACGCAAGGCCTTGATCTTCAAATACTTAGGGCCATGCGATTTGCGCACCTCCTCCGCTCAATTCCGGAAGTCCATGTTCATGTCTGGCCCCGACGACGAATCCATCCTGCGTTCGATCCGTTTGTTCCGCGAAGCGCTTGAGCAAACGCAACATCTTTACATTGAAGCCGGTAAGCTCGCCGATGGTAGCTACGGATGGTTAGCTGGTACCGATGCCGACTCTTCGACCGACATGGCCGCGCAAATGGATGCCCTGCACCAGGGCTTCGTCATGAAGGTGTTCGCTGAGACGCTGCCGGATCCGAGTGTGCAGACGATGCAACAGCGACAGCTCGGACGCGTGCTGCTGGAGCACCTATGGAATCAGCCTGTGATGGGCACACACCTACGTGAATCAATGGATTGGCTGCTGCAGACGGCACGTGACTTGAGCTGGTACGACGTGGTAAGACCGTTTCTCGAAGTTCCGTCCTTGCGTGATTCCTGGGGCGAGGTGGAGACCATGGCGGCCCGCTTGGCGACGATGATCGCAGTGATTGACGGTAATGAAGATGGTGCCGACCGGGACCGGATACGGAAAATTCAGAATGAACTGCACGATGCGGAGAAGATGGCGAGATCAGCCCAGGAGTCCGTGCCAGCTGCATGGGAGCAGTCTGCTCCGACCCCCCCACTCGCTCCCAGTAAAGGCGATCACCAGGCCGATATCGACCACGCCCGCGACGCGATCGCTTGGCTGCGTGGTGAAGCCAAACGGCTGCGGGAGGGCAGTGCTGATCCATCTGGGTCCGACCAAGACCAATCAGCCCAGTCGATGCCAATGGCCACGTCTTCCCGTGGTGGAAAAACCACAACGCCAGCAGCCGACCAGGCGAAACCCGACGAGCTGACAGCGTCCCCCCAAGAAACCGACGAGCGGACCCCGGAAGAGCGACTCGCCGACACGCGAGCGAAACTCGATCGGTTAATAGGCCTCGATGCGGTCAAGAATCAAATTCAGACGCTGGCGAACTTTTTGAATATGGAACGCAAACGCGTCGAGCTGGGGTTGCCGACGATGCGTCCAAGTTTGCACATGGCGTTTGTGGGTAATCCGGGCACGGGCAAAACCACCGTCGCGAGAATCATTGCCGAGATTTACGGTGCACTCGGTGTGCTCGAGAAAGGGCACCTTGTCGAGACAGATCGCAGCGGGCTGGTGGCGGAGTACGCCGGACAGACCGGCCCAAAGACTAACGCGAAGATTGATGAAGCACTCGATGGGGTCTTGTTCATCGACGAAGCCTACACGTTGGTCGACGAAGATGGTCAGGATCAGTACGGGCGTGAAGCGGTGCAGACATTGCTTAAACGGATGGAAGATCAACGCGAACGTCTCGTTGTGATCCTAGCGGGATACCCACGCGAGATGACGACGATGATCCGCAGTAATCCAGGACTGAGTTCGCGAGTCGGTACGACGATGCATTTTGACGACTACGATCCCGAAGCCTTGTGTCGCATTTACGAATTGATCGCATCGAAAGCCAAATATGAATTGCCTGGCGAAACGCGGCGCCGCCTGCTGCGTGGATTCACACACTTGTACGTCAATCGTGACCGCCACTTTGGCAATGGGCGGACATCGCGTAATTCGTTTGAGCGGAGCGTCCGTCGACTGGCCAACCGGATCGCAGCGGCTCCTGAGATCACCCGAGAACTACTGATGACCATGCTGCCCGGCGACATCGAAGTGCCCGGCATTACCGACGAGCAACTGGCGGCCCTAGTGGAGCCGGATGGTCTGATCCGGGTGCTCTGCACGCACTGCGAGGCGCCGCAGGTCGTCGACGACGAAATTCTCGGCAGCGACGTAGCGTGCACGGCATGTAAAGAGGATTTCAAGGTGAGTTGGGGCAGCCCTGTTATCGACCGCCAAGTTCCCGAGCAGGCGTCGCCAGCAGCGGAGCGGCAGTCGATTGAGTCCATTCCAGAATCGGAAGGTTGAGCCCCGAAGGAGATCGCAACGCTCTACTAAGCACGCAGGTTGCTGGTTCCAGCGGAAAACTGCACTGGGCGGGGGTTGCAGGGGACGGGGACTACAGGGGACGGGGACTACGGGGGACGGGGGTTGTAGGAACGCGTCGCTAAGGGGGGCGAGGCACTTGGTCAGCTTGGTTGAGGTTGGCCTTCTTGAGCAACTTAAAAATCGACGGTGGCCGACATGCGGTTGGTTCCTCTCGCCCAGTGAAACTCATCTGCGGCAAACGCGAGTGTCAACATGAGCGATGGCCACGTTACTGCGTCTCGTCGCCATGGTTGTCCGCAGGATCTTCGGGCCCAAGGAAAAGCAGTGCGGGCTTCGCCAGTCGGCTATCGGGGTACAGCGTGAGGCAATGACGATACAGTTCTCTCGCTCGCGTTTTATCGCCAGATAGGGCGAGGTTTGTCGCGCAATTCGCTAGCATCATCTCCCTCCAGTCCATCCCGGAGTAATCCAGCATCGTGAAGACGCGATTTCGATCGTACGAGTAATCAAAAAGGGCCACCCTATTTCTGGCGAGGTCCGCGGACTGCATACGAGGTGCTACTCCGTCCAAACAAGTGCGACCACCGAGACCACCAACGGTAAAATCGGCTCATTGGCTAAGATCGATTGCGCAAAGATCTCCTCGCAGTGACTTACCGCGCAGCATGCACCCCACAGCAACTTCGGATGCTGCCGGTCTGGACTGCGGTTAGACCGAGGAAAGGGCCAGCGGATTATCTCGAGCACAAAGCCAGCCCTGGCCGCGACGGCACGCTTCACTCGCAAGACTCTCAGGCGTGCCGGCCGCACGCTTAAAGATGCGCCCAAACTTCCGCACCACATCGCACCAGCCATGCGTGTCCAATCCGATTCGCTGCAAGATCGGAGTCAGATGGGCTGGAATGCTGCCGATCTTATCAGCACGCAATTGGCGGCCCGTCCAATCAAGCAACTCCAAGTATCTCACCATCGATACCGGCAGGAACCCTTTACTGCTCGCTCGACGCCCTGACGCCTCGACTACCGGTCCCGTCGCGTCAGATCGTTCGTCAATCTCGATTGGACTCATCCACCCACTGCGACGCCGAGCACGACTCCGCTCCCAATCGTGGGTGCTAGGCCGACTCCGATCGTGCCGCTCGCTCAAATCGTCGATCCGATCCTTCGCTCCGGTGTAGTCGCTGGTCTCCGGAGTCTCCGCCAAAGCCGCGCGAATCGGGTTCAGGTCCACATACGCCGCACACACCAGCAAACTGGATTCATCGAGCAAAATTTGCGCTCGGTATCTACCTTCCCAAAAGTGCCCGCGAACCTCGTCTTCAGCATTGCTCCTCCGCGCAATGTTCTCAGCGGTGCACCGCATCCACCAGCTGATATCGGACAGTCGAGTGCGACGTTCCGACAACACTTCGGGTTGGTTGAGGATCATGTCCAACTCCGGCTTCGTGGGCTCCGCAGGCGAACCGTCCTCGTTTCGCCGCCGGGGGAATAATCGCAGCCAACGCCGGGCCACCTCTTCGTCCGACCAAGCTGCCGCCACATCCGCCCGACTGCGTAGGACCAGATGAATGTGGTTGTGCATCACCGAAAAAGTCAAGCAATCGATCGCAAAGACCGAAGCCAGGAACTCCAGGCGATCACGAATCCAGCCACGCCGATGTTCGTACGAGGTCCCCGTCAGCGGATCGTCACCGCAAAGAAACGCACGTCGCACGCATCTCTGAATGCAATGCACCACCTGCACTTCGGACGGGTCTAAAACTTCACCACGAGCTTGACGAGGCATCACATCGACTCCGGAAAGAGGAATGTCGGCGGTCGCAATGCACTCGCAACCAGTTCTATCGTACGCTGGCGAGAAAACTGAGCAAGTAAATATTGCCTGTCCCTTTTTAGTCGGAGCATTTGCGATGCGAGGTTTGTCGACGTAGATTGCCTATCTTTCGTTGACATGGCATTACAATTCTTTCTAGTGTCTCGCGCATGGACTGTCACGCGCCCTCGAAACGATTACCTCTGCCCACTGTGGTGAGCCGAATTCGGTCGTCATTCGTGATGGCAGCGATGGTGTGGGTCTGCACTTCGACAGGCTGCGTCACAGCGCGATATCTGCAAGACCGGCCCATCCGTGCCAATGCGCTCGAAAGTTCTTTGCAGCTGTTGGGGCGGAAAGGCCCCGAAATCAGCAGTCGCACCCAACACACGTTGCGTCGCTATGGGCTCAGCGACACCTATCAAATGGATAGCAATGGTTGCATCGGCAAGCTGCGGACGCTCAATCGCCAGAACCTCGATCCTGAATTGACCTATGCCGTCGCTGAACTGGCCTATGTCGAAGGTAAAATCGCTGAGCGCAGTGGCGAAACCAGCACAGCGATGAATCACTACGGTATTGCGCTGACGACTAGTTATCGATATCTGTTTGGTCAACAGTTATCCGACGTCCGCAACGAATACGACCCTCAGTTCCGCGCGGTTTGTGATTTATACAACGAATCGCTCGAAGATTTGCTGCGGGTGCTGTGCGCAGAGAATCAACTGCGTCCGGGGCATACCTACACGATCCAGACGGCAGACCGCAAATTCATCATTCGCACTGAGATGCGTGGGGGCTGGCAGCCCGATGAATTTGATCGCTATGAGTTCGTCAGCGACTTCGATATTAAAACGCTTCGCAATCGCCACACGACGTTCGGGCTCGGCGTGCCACTGATTGCCGTGCGGAAACCTCGTGGAGGTGAGGATACGCGAGAGGACTATTACCCCGAGGGGCTCAGTTATGCGGTGACGGCGCTGTTGCGTTGTTCGACCGAAGGTGATATCGGTCCGGGCTACGCGGGGTCGGGAGACCTGTTACCGGACGCACAATCCAGTGTTCGTTTGGCCAGTCATCATGTCCCTCAGATCACGCCGGTGTCGGACGACCCCAACGAGACCCCTGTCTGTGTGCTCGAATTCTTTGATCCCTTACGGGCCAATCAAATCAAACTCGGCGGCGACTGGGTACCGTTGGAAACAGACTTAACGACGCCGCTAGCCTATTTTCTCGACAGCCCGGAATACCGCAAACGCGACCGCGCCACCGAGGGATTACTCGATCCCGACGATGCCCAGCAGAAGCGTGGCTTGTACATGCTCGAACCGTACGATCCCAACCGCATTCCAGTACTGATGGTCCATGGGCTGTGGTCGAGCCCCCTAACATGGATGGACATGTTCAACGATTTGCGGAGTTTCCCCGAGGTCCGTGAACGTTATCAATTTTGGTTTTATCTCTACCCCTCCGGACAACCGTTCTGGTTAAGCGCCACGCAGTTACGGAGTGACCTCTTCGCGATGCGACAGACGTTCGATCCAACCGGACGGGACCGTGCTGTCGACAACATGGTGTTAGTCGGACACAGCATGGGAGGTCTGGTTTCGCGGATGCAAACGATCGACAGTGGTGATGATTTCTGGAATCTTGTCAGCAATCAACCTAAAGAGAAACTGCGCGGACCGCCGCAAGACGTGAATAAGCTCGTCAGTGCGTTGGAGTTTCGCCCCAATCAATCGATCAGTCGGGTGATCACCATCGGAACCCCGCATCGGGGCAGCGATCTAGCCAATAGCGCGACGCGGTGGTTGGCAGGCAAGATCATCAAACTGCCGAAGATGGCACTCTCGACGAGCACACGTCTGATTCGGGCCAATCCGAACTTTTTCCGCGACACGAGGCTGCTTACCGAAGCCAATGCGGTGGACTCACTCGCACCCGATTCGCCTATTTTCCCGGTGTTGTTACGTGCGAAAACATCGCCGGAGATTCGCTACCACAACATCATTGGAGTGCTTCACGATCCACCGATGCTGGCCGGTCGCAACTACAAAGGTGACGGAGTGGTTGAATACGCCAGCGCTAAAATGGAGGACGTGAAGAGTGAACTGGTCGTTGATGCCACTCACACGAGCCTCCACATGACTGGAAAGTCGATCTTTGAAGTACGGCGAATTCTCTTGGAACATCTCGAAGAGGTCGACTCAGAAGATCGCTTGGCCTGGGCGGCACCCAACCGCACACCGCTGGTGGCCGACGGCGCCGCTGGGCTGATTTCAGACCCGCGATTCCGATATGAGAAATCGTCCGCGTTCCAGGTCAGCGAAGCTGTTCGCGATGAACCTGCGTTGCGATAGTCGCACGCTGGTCAGGCCACCCGCCGCTCAGGGCGTTGCGGTGAGCTTTCACGAGTGATGTCGCAGCTTCGGTTTAAGCTGGAACCGTCTGGCAGAGCTCTCCCTGGCCGCGCCAAAGCGATGCGTTAGACAACCGTCGCGGAATCGAGATACGACGAGGATTGTCCGATTGATACCCATTCGCTCGATACCTAGTAGTCGAACCAAATGCCCCAGCCCAGGTATTCCTGACTCAGCGTGTAAAACTCGAACTGGTTACTGGGACCGTCCCCATACTGCAGACCGAACCGCAGTCGTCGGCCTGACTGTGGCCCCTGAAATCCCCAACCGGCTTGGATTGTCGTCTGCATATGGAACTCGGTGGCTTCGAAGAATCCGAGGTTGGCGGCCGCAAAGGGGGCGATCCCTCGGGGTCGGTTCGGTGGTGGTGTCCACTCCGCTCCGGTTTGGAATTGGAACGGTCGAGCTCCACCGGAACGGTGCACGGCATACGCCACTTCCCCGTAGACTCGAGTGGGCTCGGTCGGCTTGTAGCTGATCCCCCAGATCAACGATTCAGTCACGTAGTTAATACGTTCAAAGGTCGGATTTCGAACGAGGTATTCATCGCCAACGTGTGAGCTGATATGGAAGTAGCCAGCCTTCATTGCCCACGGCCCTTCCGCCCACGTGAGTTCCGTTCCGAAACGATAGTCTACGGATTCAACATCAGTCTGTTCGAGCAGGTTCAGCCGTGTGATCGCGGCCCCCTCGAGATCCCACTGCCAGCCATGTGGATCTTTCGCTCCGGGCGTACCGTATCGCAAGAAACCGACGCGTCCGCCGAGCGTGGCATCCCAAAAGTAACCGCCCTTCTCATCGGCGAGCAGCAGCGCCGAAATACGCGGCTCTTGGGGGCCCGCGAGATACGAATGCCACAGTAACCCATCCGGCAAGACGATCCACTCCCGCTGTTCGCTGGTGGACCGCGAGGTCGACCCTGCAGGAATGTAAACTTGCTGAGCACCATCGGTTAGCAGCGGCACGACATCACCCGCGTCGACGTCCATGCGCGACGCGTGACTGTCGTCGAGAAGCGAGCCAATCGTGTCCGCTGTCGAATCAAGCATATGGTCGTTTGTCGGAACCCATTCACTGAGTAGCGATGGCAACTCAGAGTTGACATACTCACGACCTTCAGCCATGGTTGAGGGGGTATCCGCCAACACGATTGTCGCTGTCACCGCAAACATGCTAAGGCACATCAGCGGCAATGTGGGCGGTCGCCTACTCCCGTCTGCCATCGTTACGAACCTCTCGGTTTTCTAGGTTCGCACGTTGCATGAAATCGCGACGTGCCAAGAAATGCATGCGGTCTCGCTTAGTACCAAAGCAATCACGCAATTTTTTTTAGGTTTTGACTCAAGAAAAACGGATCCATCAAATCTGATTTTGCGTCGTTCGAGAGGTGGGTCTGGTTGTATTGGTCGGACTGTTTGAGTGGGCTGCGTGAGTGTTTTCAGAAAATAAATCGCAGTCACGCGCCCGCTCGACGAGAACGATCGTGCTCGTAGGCTCGCTGCATAATCTCATTCGTTTTCCTGCCGGTCCGCCCCGAAATTGCCGGGCTGCGGTTTTCCGACACCGCTTGCGAAAACTCCTCGATCAGGGGGCGATGCAGGTTACTCGCCGGTGGGTGTGACTCGACTGTAACTCCGTCGGCGGTGAACAACGTCAGGTCGCCTTGATTGAGGTCTTCTACGGTAATGCGGCCATCGGTACCAATGATCTCAAGTCGATCGGGCGAATTGATGGTACCGAAAAAGCACTGCAGTACACCATGAGCTCCGTTTTGAAACCCAAGCATCACGGTGGCAACCTGCTCGGCTTCGAAATCGGGAGCGTCCATCATGCTGGACTGGACGGCGTCGATGTCACCCATCAGCTGCAGAAACACGTCGATGCGGTGGCTCCCGATATCCATCAGTGGGCCACCACCACCGCGGGCGCAGATCACACGCCAATCATCGGCAGGAAATCGATTAGGATTTCCAGTCACACAGGCAATCGACAGGATGCGCCCCAATTTACCAGCATCGAGTAATTGCTTAATTCGCTGCACGACCGGGTAAAATCGGCGGTAGTACGCTACACCGAGTTGGACGTTCGCCTGATCGCAAGCGGCAATCATTTGATCGCATTGATCCGGATCGAGCGCCATTGGTTTTTCAACGAGGACATGTTTGCCAGCGGCGGCGGCAGCAATGGTCTGCGGTAGATGACAATCGACAGGGGTGGCGATGTAAACAGCATCGAGGTCTTCGATCGCCAATAGATCATCGGCGTTCGTGAAACGGCCGGGCACCGAGAACTGATCCGCAAAATCATGCAACTGCGCTTCGCTGCGCCGGCAAACCGCCACCAGATCCGAAAGCGGGTCCGCTTGGATGGCCGCCGCCACCCGTTTGTTGGCAATGTCGCCGACCCCGATCAGTCCCCACCGAATAGTCATCATACTTCCTTCGTCATGGTTGCCGTCGCTTGCATCGTTCAAGCTTGAAGCGGGCTATCGTAGGCTAGGAGTGAGGTTCATAAAACCATGGAAACGTTGCTGCTCTCCCTGCTGGCGACAAGTACGAGTTGCGATTGGACAACGGGGCACACTCAGCATTTACGGATCATTCTCTGCGGACCGAGTCGTAACGGTGGAACCCCCATCATCATCGGACCATGCCGACCATGAGCACAGCCTGCTGGGACGCCTACTCACGCGACGATGCCGCAGCCCAATCACTGGCGGAACAGGCCCGGCGAGGATGATGTTTTAGAACCGCTCGACCGGGTACAGCGGAAATCGGCGGCGGCCTGCAATTGCTGGGGGCGGCACGGCGGTGAGCGCCCATTCGCCATAATTGCGATCTTGGGGCAGCGGAGCCAATACCTTATTGCGTTGCCTATTTTCTCGCAGCAAGTTTTTTAAGGGAATATCCTTTCCTTTGTTCGACTCACTGCGTATAGTGAGGTGTTCGGCAATTCGAGCCCTCTCGGTTTGATCATGTCAGGGTTCGCCGCGCTGGACGCCGCCACAGGAGCGGAGCGGACCGCCTGTCAACCGGGCCCCGTTTGCCGCAGTACGTCAGGGACGACCTGTATTCGAAATGGGCCCAGCATTCTTTCGCGATCGTTGCGTTGGCGGCGAATTGCGTAAGCGGTGTCGTCGGGAATTCCTGTTTCGGATAGATCCAACTCTCTGAACAGGAATCGAGTGATGGGTGATGTCCTCCCCGTACCGCATGCCCTTGTCCCTGGGTCAAACACGGACGATTCAGTAGACGTTCGCGATGTGTTCGCGGCACGGTTGCCCGCCGCCATCCTAGGCCGACAGCCTGCTCAGCCGGCGGCGATCGAGCGTTACGAGGGCCTGCCAGCATTTGGCTTGGTACGGCACGCTGCCGACGTGATTCCGCACCGTGTTGCCGTGATCTATGGCGAGCGGAGTTGGACCTATGAGGAACTCAACTATGACATCGTACGCTGCGCTGCGATGTTCCAGGCCTACGGTATCGGACCTGGTGATCGCGTCGCTGTGTTGCTGCCCAACGTGCCTGAATTCATCGTCACGGCGAACGCGGTTTGGCGGGCAGGCGGCGTGACGGTAGCGCTGAGTCCATTGATGGCTGCGGAGGAGATTGACAAACTCGTCGATCAAACTGGGTGCAAGGTGATCGTAACGCTGGACATGCTCGCCCATTTGCTCGCCCCCTGCCAAGCCAAACTAGATCACACATTTTATGTATCCATTCGTGAACATTTGCCTGCCTTCAAACAGATCGGCTACTTGTGGATGCGTCAACAGCGACTGGGGATGTGGTCGTTGCCTGCCGACCATGCTCATCATTGGCTGCGAGAAGAGATTGCGAACACGCAGCGGGAGTGGAAACCAGTACCAATCAATCCGCATACCGATCCCGCATACATTTTGCCGACCGGTGGCACCACGGGTGTTCCCAAGGCCGTCACGCTTAGCCACGAAAACATGGTAGCGAATGCTTGGCAGCAATTGATGTGGACTCGGCGAAGGTTTGCCGAGGACACCATGCTGGCGGTATTGCCGTTTTTCCACAGCTATGGGATGTCGGCGATGGTAATGGGTGGTGCGGCCATGGGGGCCACGCTGGTACTGCACCATCGCTTCAACGTCCGTCAAGTCATCTCGCTGATGGTCCAGCATCGCCCGACGGTCCTGCACGCCGTTCCAGCGATGTTGGCTGCGATGAATGAACGACTCGACGACTACCCCGCGGACTTGAAGTCGGTCAATTGGGTGATCTCCGGCGGAGCTCCGCTGGACGCGGACATTGCCGAAACCTTTGCGTCTCATTGCGGTGGGTTGGTCGTGGAGGGCTTCGGGTTGTCTGAAGCTTCGCCGGTCACGCATGTCGGCGATCTTTACGCGGAGCCGTGCTATGGCACGATCGGTTTTCCGCTGCCCGAAACTCAATGCCGAATCGTCGATGAGCACGGCGGCCTCGACGACCTGGGGTGTGGCGTCGTCGGCGAAATGGTCGTCCGGGGACCGCAGGTGATGCTCGGGTATTGGCGAGACGCCGAACGCACGCAAGCTGCCATCGAAGATGGGTGGTTGCGCACCGGAGACTTGGCGAGCCGCGATCGGAGTGGTCGGTACACCATTGTGGGACGCAAGAAGGACTTGATTATTACGTCCGGATTCAATGTTTACCCGGTCGAAGTCGAAGCCGTATTGCAAACCGCCGACGGCGTTGCGGAAGCCGCCGTGGTCGGCCAGCCTGACGAACTTCGCGGCGAGGTGGTCAAAGCCATTGTCGTTCTCAAACCAGGAGCAACCTGGGATGAAAATGTGCTACGAGAGCATTGCAAAATGCATCTATCCAAACACAAGCAACCCCGCGTGTATGAGCAGTGCCAGGGTGAATTGCCCAAGAACTTTTTAGGGAAAGTCATCCGTAGAAAACTGCGAGAATCAGAGTCTGAGAATCTTCCCGGAGCAAGCTCATGACGATGTCAAAAACGACTATGGCGTTTACCCCTGTCGCGATTATCGACGGCATTCGCACTCCATTCGCCAAGGCGTTCGGTAGACTCGCGAACGTCTCGGCGGTGGAATTAGGGCGTCTGACGGTTGAACAGTCACTGCTGCGCTGTGGGCTGGCTCCTGAAGCGATCGACCAGGTCATTTTCGGGAACGTGTCTTCACCACCGGATGCGGCGAACATCGCGCGGGTGATCGCGTTGAAGGCCGGGGTGCCGCAATCTCGCATCGCCCACACGGTCAACCGCAACTGTGCATCGGGGATGCAGTCCCTCGTCGCGGGTTGCAATGCCATCCATTACGAGGGCGCCTCCGCTGTCGTCGCAGGCGGCACGGAATCGATGTCGCAGATCCCGCTGCTAGTCAGCCCCGACGCCGCCCGTGTGTGGACACGCTTGTCGCGTGCGAAAACCGTGATGGCCCGATTGAAGGTGCTCAAAGACTTTCGCCCCCGTCACTTCCAACCCATCGCGGGTATCGAGCTAGGTCTAACCGATCCTGTCAGTGGCATGAACATGGGCGAAACCGCCGAACTACTGGCCACCGAATACAATGTCTCCCGCGAGGAGCAAGACACATTTGCTGCAGCAAGCCATATCAAAGCCGCGCAGACCCAAGAGCGTTGTTTCTTTTCAGGTGAAATCACAACGGTGTCTCTGCCTGATGGGGGCCGATGCGATCAGGATGATGGCATTCGGTCAGGGCAAACCGCCGACAAACTCGCAAAGTTGCGGCCGATCTTTGCCCGCGACGGTACCGTCACGGCTGGCAATAGTTGCCAGATTACCGATGGAGCGGCAGCCCTGGTGCTGTCGTCCGAGTCCGGTCTGGAACGTTTCGCTCGTCCCCCGCTCGGTCGCCTGACAGCATATGCGATCGCAGGCTGCGATCCCCGACGGATGGGACTGGGACCGGTATATGCCGTGGCCAAACTGTTTCGGCAAACGGGACTGTCATTCGCCGATTTTGACTTGATCGAGATCAACGAAGCCTTTGCTGCGCAAGTGATCGCCTGCGAGCGAGCGATGGCGTCCAAGTCATTTGCTCAACAGGAACTCGGCCAGGACTGCGCGGTGGGTGAATTGCCGATGGACCGGGTCAACGTTCATGGCGGGGCGATCGCACTGGGCCATCCCGTGGGCACCACGGGCACCCGCATGGTACTGACTTTGCTCCGCGCTCTTCATGATCAGGGCAAACACCGAGGACTTGCCACGCTCTGCGTTGGTGGTGGCCAGGGAATGGCAATCGTTGTGGAAACGCCGTGAAACGTTCGTTACCTACCAGGAGACAATCATGAATTTCCGAGAGAAGCCGTACGACGCCTTTCACGTATCCACCGACTCGGCCGGTGTGATGACCGTGGCGATCGACGTCCCGAAGCGTCCGATGAACGTATTGACGCAATCTGTCATGGAGGAACTCGAGGCAATCGTCAGTGATATCGAATCGCGTTCGGACCTTCGCTTGGTGGTTTTTCGTAGCGAGAAGGAAAGCGGATTTCTCGCTGGCGCCGATGTTCGCGATATTGCATCGATCAGCGGTCCGGCGCAAGCGGGTCGACTTATCGATGCAGGGCAACAGTTATTCCATCGCATCGATCATTTGAAAACACCAACCTTGGTGGTCATCCATGGGCCCTGCCTAGGTGGCGGGTTGGAATGGTCTTTGGCGTGTGACTACCGTGTCGCGCGAGACAATAGTAGCACCAAGATTGGGCTGCCCGAGATCAAACTCGGTGTGATTCCGGGTTGGGGGGGCACTCAGAGGTTACCACGGCAGGTTGGGCTAGTGCAGAGCCTGGGTATGATCCTCCAAGGCAAAACGCTGTCGGCGCATGCAGCGGCGAAGATTGGATTGGTCGACCGCGCCATCACACCTGAAGACTGGGAAGTCGGTGTGAATCAATTTATCGCGGACATTTTGCGTGGTGACGTTCGCACTCAACGGCCTCTTAGAAAGCGACTGCTGCGCTTTCTTGAATGTGCCAAACCGGCCCGGACGTGGATACTTCACAAAACTCGCGCGAAGATTCGCTCCAAGGCGGAACAGTACCCCGCACTCCCCGCAGCGGTACATGCCATCGAGACTGGATTGCAAAAGCAGGGTGCTGGTTATGTGACTGAGCGTAGCGAGTTCGTAAAACTGCTCGCTACTCCCACATGTCGCAATCTGCTGAATCTCTTCTTTGCACGAGAGTCGGCGCGAGATATCAAGACGTGGGCAACCCATGCCGAGCGAGCAGACATTCACTCTCACGAAATTCGTCGCGTGGGTGTGGTCGGTGCAGGGGCTATGGGTGCAGGGATTGGACAATTTGCAGCGACGCATGGATACGACGTTGCGTTTCGCGAAGTCGACGAATCCGCTGCTCAGCAGGGCCGCGCGCGGCTTGAGAAACTGATGAAGACCTACGCGGATCGAAATCGGCTGGGTGCCGAGAAACGCCGTGAACTCAACGATCGGGTCGTGATGTCGACCGATGACGATGCAATCGTTCTATGTGACTTGGTCGTTGAGGCGGCGGTCGAGCGGATGGATATCAAACAGCAGATATTTGCTCGCCTGGATGGCCTCGTTGCGACCGACTGCATTCTCGCGACCAACACTTCTTCGCTCTCGGTTGATGCGATCGCGACCTCCACCACGCATCCCGAACGTGTAGCAGGATTGCACTTTTTCAATCCGGTGCATCGAATGGAATTAGTGGAGGTGATTCGCGGCGCAGTGACCAACGACGACACGATTACACGATTGGTCGCGTTCGTGCGTTCACTCGGCAAGACGCCAATCGTTACCAAGGACTCGCCTGGATTTCTCGTCAACCGTGTTCTCTTTCCCTATCTTGGTGAAGCGGTGTTGATGATTGGTGAGGGCTATTCGCCAGCGGAGATCGACCGCGAACTACGCCGTTTTGGGATGCCGATGGGACCGCTTGAGCTGATTGACCAGGTGGGAGTCGATATCGCGAAACACGTCGCCTCGTCACTTGGCCACGTGATTGAGGGGCTCGACCCCGTCGTCGATGTCTTGACGGACATGGTCCAGCGGGGCGATATCGGCAAGAAAGCAGGTAGCGGGTTCTACCGATATCAGGATGGCAAATCGGTTCCGCACAAAGTCGCAGCGTTATCTTCGCCGGTCTGTTTAGAACCAGACGATGGCTTTGCCAACGATGGGCTGAGCACGATTCAACGTCGGTTGGTCTACCCAATGCTGCGCGAAGCCGTGTTATGCAAAGAACAGCAGATCGTACGCGAAGATTGGATGATCGATCTCGCGATGGTTTTGGCCACGGGATTCGCACCCCATCGTGGTGGCCCCTTACGCGTGATCGATGGCATCGGAGTGAAACTCGTACATGAGAATTTGAAACGGTTACAGACTGTACACGGCAATCGTTTTTCGCCACCTGAATTGATTGCAGCAATGTCTGCGGCGGATCAACGGTTTTACGTTCGCGAGCGTTCGCTCAGTACGACCGAATCGCAACGCAAGTGGCGTGGTAACGACTCTTCTTCCTCAAGGAGCATACGATGAGTACCGATTTTCGAGACGAGCCGTCAACTGAGCAGCCCACACATCCGTCATCGACTCCTGCCAGCGGGGATGCCGAGGGGACACCGACTCCTCACAACAAGAAACCGGCTAAAGCAGACTCGTTTGCGGAAGTTGCCTTGCGGCTTGGCGGCGCGTCGGCCGACGAAGCTAAGCGAACCGGTGTGTTGGACAGCGCCGATGACGAAGTCGAGGCGCTTTTCGCGCCCCGGTACCAAACCGTCAATAGCCCCGTACACCGAGCGGTTTGGGAAAAACAGAATGACACTGCGTTGTTTGAGTCGATTCCGCTGCGTTCATCACCTTCGGTGGCATTGGTCGTTGAGCAAGCCCTGACGATCGTCCGCAAGCATCGAAACGAGGAGACCTTGTTTGGCAGTGACGGCAAGATCACCAATAAGGTGATCGCAGAATTGGGATCAGTGGGATATTGGGGCTTGCTAGTCGATCGCGACTACGGCGGCAGTGGAGCAACGATGCGCGAGTTCGCCGATATGATCACTCGCATGGCCACGATCGATCCCACCGTTGCGGGATTGGCATCGGTGCATGGCTGTATCGGTGCAGTTGATCCGGTGCGGTCATTCGGCAACGAAGAGCAGAAGTCCCGGTTTCTACCCAAACTCGCCGACGGACGGGCACTGTCCGCGTTCGCGCTCACCGAACCAGGCGCGGGCAGTGACCTGACTGCGTTGCGGACGACGGCGGTACTCGACGGTGACGAGTACGTCGTCAATGGCGAGAAACTGTTCATCACCAACGCTGTCCCTGGACGCACGATCGGATTGGTTTGCAAGATCAATGGCGAGCCGAGCGTGCTGGTGGTTGATCTACCCATGGAAACTGACGACTCGTTCTCATTGAACCGTTACGACATTTACGCACTCAGGCGTGCCCACAACAACGGCTTGGTGTTTAGGAACTTTCGCGTTCCCAAAGAAAACCTGCTTGTTCCCAGCCAGGGTGATGGACTGACGATCGCCTATCATGGGCTGAATCTGGGCAGGGTTTCTCTGTGTGCCAATGCGGCTGGCGCGATGCGGTGGATGCTGGCGGAAATTCTCCCCTGGGCTGCCTACCGGGAGACGTATGGTCTGGCGATCGAACGTCGTGAGTTGGTGCGTCGCCGCGTCGGCAGACTCGCCGGTATGATCGTCGCCTGCGATGCCCTGACAGCGTGGTGTGCGGGACTACTCGACCAAGGCTATCGTGGTGAAATGGAATGCATCATCGCCAAAATTTTCGGTAGCGAGATGCAGAAGGAGGCCGCGATCGAATTGTTCATGAAGACGCACGGCGGCAGGTCATTTCTGAAAGGTCATTTGTTTGGTGACAACGTGCATGATTTTTTGGCGCCGTGCATCTATGAGGGTGAAGGTGAGATGCTCGGAATGGCGTTCTTCAAATCGATGGTCAAACAACATGGCAAGGAATACTTTGAACCGATCGGTCATGCACTCAACGATCTGGGTGTGAAAGCCCCCAATCCGTTCAACCCCACTCACGCCTGGGCGCTACGGAAGCCGATGATGAAGTACGCAGGTTGGTACGCCAGCCAATCGCTCCGATCAGCCCACTGGAGTCACGAGCATGTTGCCAACGCCGAGCTCCAGGAGCACGTACTTTTCGCGCGTCAGTATCTGTCGTCCAGTGGCTTGAACGTCAGTGGAACGATGCGGAAATATCAGTTGAAACTCGCCGATCGGCAGTGTCGGATGTCTGCGTTATCACTCGACATTCAGTCCGCGGTGGTTGTGTTAGTTACGAGCTTGTACGCCAGTCGCAGTCAGGATGCCACCACCAGAGCAGCGGGCGATGTGGTTTGTCGTGAGTTGCGTCGGAAGATGCTCGGCGGCAAGGAAAGCGATCGTGATTTTCGACTTGTGACCCAACTAGGTGCCACTATCGCTGAACAGGGTTGGTCCGCCCTCGAGGGGGTGCAGTCAGGCGAGATTTTAATGCCATACAAGGAGGAATCGGAGTCATGAATTTTCGCGATTTCCTTCCTTTCCTTCCACTTCCCAAGGCACCTTTTTCTCGCCGACGCAGTGCGGTGATCGCATTGGGCGGTGGCGGGGCAAGAGGACTGGCACACCTCGGTGCTTTGGAAGCAATTACCCAGACCGAAATTCACCCGGAGCGTTACGTCGGTGTCAGTATCGGAGCGTTGATTGGCGCCATGTGCTCCCTCGAAACGGACATCCGCCGAGTTCAGTCTCGTGTGATTAGGTTTCTCACTTCACCAGAATTTCGACGCCATCAGGCTCAGCTATTCGGTTCGACAGGGGTGTCGGATGAGAACCCGTCGACCGGTATCGTCGCGTGGTATGAACGCGCCAAGTATCTCTACTCAGCTCACCGCCGGTTAACCCGTGCGGTTACCCAGCAGTCGCTGATGCCTGGTGTGATCTTGGCCACGTCCATCGATGAACTCGTTCCCGACATCGATTTTTCGGATCTGCCTACGCCCATGAGTATTGTCGCCGCTGACCTCCGCAGTGGTCACCGGGTGGTACTGGAGTCGGGTTCACTACGCACCGCAATTCATGCATCGATGGCCTTGCCCGGAATTTTTCCTCCGGTGGAGCACAATGGGATGCTGTTGTGTGATATCGGCGTCGTTGATTCCATCCCCAGTACGGTGGCCAGCGCGTATGCCACCGACATGACGATCGCAATTGATATCGGCCAGCACAATGCTCGCATCGAAAACTTCGAATCAGCCCTCGATGTGATGATGCGCATGCAAGATATCGGAGAACAAATCTTACGCCGAGAAAAATCGCAATGGGCGAATATTCATATTCGTCCTGATCTTGCCGAAGTCGCGTGGTTTGATTTCCGAAGGCCTGAGCGGCTCATGAACTGCGGTCGCGATGCAGCATGGGAACAACTCACGCGGCACCGATTTCGTCACGCGCAGGAAACACGATCTCAAGAGTCCGATGTGATGTGTGGATGACCAACTCGGTCGGGATCGCGACCGTCCGCCAACTCTTTACCATACCGGGCGACTGGCGCTGGTCCGCGTCTCTCGAGCCGACCATCTATCGCCAAACTACTCGCTCGGGACAATGGTCTCAAGCGACATCTCCGCCACGGGACAGCCCGTCCAATGTTCAACCTGTTGACTATTAGTGGCAATCGATTCATCCGCCTCGTTTGCAAATTCATTCAACACGATTTTGTCGATGCTCAACCCCGTCGCAATTGCGGCGCGAACTGTGGCGACGCATTCGTGGATCACACCCAAGCGGTTTCTTGCGATTAGCACCACGTACATCTGGGGGAATCGCTCCTTCAGTTGCAGTGCAAAATCGATGTTGAGCAGCGAGGTGGCGAGAGGGCTGAACAAGCCGCCAGCTCCTTCGATGACAAGCACATCGAATACCGTCGATGGGTGTTGGGAGGCGTCCTCACCACCGGCCGCCCATGCCTCGACACCGGTCATCAGCAATGTTTGGTCAACCTCCACGCCTTCGGCGATCGCGGCTTGAGGGGGCGCCAGTGGCGCGATGAACCGCTGCGGACAAACCTGGTCCAACGTGCTCGGGCACCCTGCGGCATGCCATAGAACGCTGGCGTCGCTGGCGAGTCGCTCGCCGTCGTCACCGAGTTCACAACCACTCGCTACCGGTTTGTAGACACCGACGCGCCTGCCCGCAGCACGGCACGTTTCAACAAATTGGGCCGCGCAGTATGTTTTACCGACATCGGTACCGGTCCCCGTTACAAAATAGACTTCCATCGCTATGAATTCATCCGCTGTGAAATTGTCGCTGGTGCAAATGCGCTGGCGAGGAAACCATTCTGACACCATGGCTGCCGCCACGGAATTGGTCGAACAGGCCGCCGAATCTGTCGATCCGGCCGCCCGACAGGGTGGCCACGTGATTTGTCTGCAGGAGCTATTTGCAACCTGCTACCCCTGTCAAGCCGAAGATCATCGGATGTTTGATCTCGCCGAGTCGATACCGGGCAAGACTACCGATGCGCTCGCCGAACTGGCCCGTCGACTGGAGGTGGTAATCGTTTGCCCGCTATTCGAGAAACGCGCCGCAGGAGTCTATCACAATAGCGTGGTCGTGCTCGATGCCGACGGTTCGATTGCCGGCATGTATCGCAAGATGCACATTCCTGACGATCCACTGTACTATGAGAAATTTTATTTCGCTCCCGGTGATGTGGCGCGTCGCGATATCGACGTACCCCGAGATCGCCCCAATGGCTTCAATATCATCACGACGCGGTACGCCAAGTTAGGGGTGGGGATTTGCTGGGACCAGTGGTATCCCGAAGCGGCCCGTTTATTCGCACTCGCCGGTGCGGACATCCTGCTGTATCCCACGGCCATTGGCTGGATTGACGAGGAGAAAGACGAGTACGGTGCCGGCCAGCTTGATGCATGGATGACCAGCATGCGTGCTCATGCGATCGCCAACGGCATTTTCTTAGGGGCGCCCAACCGAGTTGGAATCGAGGGACAAGTCGAGTTTTGGGGTAACTCGTTTATCGTGTCACCTCGGGGCGAAATTTTATCTCGCGGCGATGACCACAGCGATCAAGTGATCACAGCAGACTGTCAGCTAGCTGAAATGGATGTTGTCCGCACCCACTGGCCGTTTTTGCGAGACCGCCGGGTTGACGCTTACAGCGACATTACCCGACGGTTCATCGACTGATCACAGGTAGCGATTGATCATGTCGATCAACGTTTGCGAGGATGACACTGCGCCGACGGTGGTCGTGCGGGGAAACAGCATCTTTGGAATCGTGCCAGCACCCGCCCGCTTATAGAGCGAGACGTGTTTGCTGATGTAATCGCTCGGCACTGTACCAGCTAGCACGCTGTCAAGTTTGTCCTTGTCGACAACGGTCGACGCATGAGTCAACGCTGCTGCGTAGTTCGGTTTGGACTCGAACAAGTAGTCATGGAACTCGGCAAACTTCGCATGATCCACCAGCCAAACCGCGACGGCGAGCTTGGCGAGATTGCAGGCATCACGATGTTCCGCCGACGTGGAGCGGACCGTTGAATTGCAACTCTGGTCCATGGGGACCGGCAATGTGATCACAGCGAGGTCGTCGCCGAAGTGTTTGCAAGCGGCGGCGAGCGACTTATGAGTTTCCTGGCAGTGTGAACACGTGTAGTCGAACATTTCCACGAACACCATCTTTGCGTCGGGGTCGCCCACCAACGGCCACGCGTCGGTATGGAGTTTGATGCCATTGAGGATCGTCGCCGTCGCTTTGGTTTTTTCCGGCGCCGCCTCCACCTGAGCCATCAAGAGTGTCGCGGGATTTGCAATTGCGTTGACGAGCCGAGGCAGCGACTCGGATTGCCAGCGGTCGATGCGGAGTTCGAGTGCGGACTGCAGGTTTGCCGATGCTGGGGGGGCGAAGAAATCATCATCGCCCATCCCCTCGTCGCTCGCTGGCACGGCCGGATCAATCACAGCAGGCTGCGGCGTGTCATATTCGATAATTTCGAAAGTTTGCGGTGGCTCTGCGGCATATTGCACACCAATCAAGCCCGCCAGTGAACCAGCTGCCGCCAAGGTAATCCACTTCAACGCCGTCTTTGAAACAGGACGACTGTAGAGGAACGCCCCCGCGACGACGAGACCGCCAGCGTGGGCCACCAAACAGTATTTGCAGAGGTGCCCCAGGGCAAAAATCTGCAAACCGGTGAACCAAACTGCTGCGCCGCCGGCGAGCAACGCAGCGAAACCGACTAATCGCCAACGAATCTGTGAGCTGCGAGCCGTCGTCGCGTTCCAACACAGCATTCCCAGAATGAGACCGTGAGTAGCCATCGCGGGCAGACTGACGGGAATCGACATTACTGAAGACCAACGACTGTGGAGAACGTGGTTGCAATCAAACACACTTCCTCCGCTACAGCCGGCGATGGGCGATGATGTGAGGGAGGACCAGGCCAGGTAGGCACTGGTGAGCAGCGCCGTGGTACTCGCGAAAAACATGCACCACCAGGTTCGCCGCGAGACCTGACTGACATCGGTCGAGCCAACCGACCCCGACCAAGCAGTATTCTCAGAGTGTCCGCGGCGTGGGAATGAATCGGTCAACGGGTGGTGAAGTGGTGCGGTGGACATGGATGTACTTTCGTCGCAAGGGCCTGGAAATCACGTTGCGAAGGCCATCGTCAGCAATTTACGCGCCAATTGTTTTCCAGGCTCGATTTGCGTCGCAGACAGGCTCGCCGCGAGGGCACGTACGCTAAATTGCTTTGGCGACGATGGCTTCATGTGTCCACTCGAGGCAATGCAACACCCCAGTGGAAACCGCGACGATTACCCGTCCAGAGCTATCCGAAAATGGATTGGTGTGTGCTAGGATGGTATCTATTCGAGTTTATCACGAAATCCCGCTACCGGAGTACCCGCGTGCCGAGTTACCTTAAAAAAATTGTTTGCATCGCCGGAACGATCCTGCTGATCGGATGGCAGCTCGCTGCGGCGCGTATCGCCATGGCGCAGGACAACGTGGCTCCGCCGGTTCCAGCAGAGCAGTCGGCCGCTGCCAGCGAGGAATCCGACGGCCCGCTCGAAGCGGGGCCTGACTCGCCAGCAACAGACGGCGACGAAGCAGACGCCAGTCAATATGTTCGTATCAAGCGTGACGCAGACGGGACTCCCGTTGCTCTGCAAACGGCGATCGTTCACTTCGAAGGGAAGCCCGATACGGCTTACGAGGGGCAGAGCGTCGATCTCGTGGGAGTGATCCACGTAGGCCAAGCAGAGTATTACCAGGCGCTCAAAGAGCAACTTAGCAGCTACGACAAGGTGCTCTACGAACTGGTGGCTCCCGACGGAACACGCATCCGCCCTGAAGATTTGCAGCAGCGTCGTTCGCTGCTCTCGTCAATGCAAAGCGGGATGAAGGATATGCTTCATCTTGAATATCAGCTCGAAAAAATCGATTATATGGCTGAAAATTTTCGCCATGCGGATATGAGCCCCGATGAATTCGTCAAAGACCTTGAGCGACGGGGCGACAGTGTTTGGAAAATGGTCGCCCGGATGATGGGAGCAGGGATGGCAACCCAAGCCAAAGGCGGCGACGTCGACCTCATCATGGCATTCTTCAGCAAAGATCGCGCTAAGATGCTTAAACAGGCCATGGCGTCTCAACTCTTGGATATCGAATTGGTGACCGCCGGCGTCAGCGACGCCAACGGTGAAAATACGATTATCAAAGGCCGTAATCGAAAAGCATTTCAAATTTTGAAAGAAGAACTTGACGAGGGTGCCAATTCGGTCGCCGTTTTTTACGGCGCGGGCCACCTCGTGGACATGGCTGAGCGACTCGAGGCAAAATTCGACATGCAACCGACCGACACGACGTGGTTCGACGCGTGGGACTTGACCAGGAATTAACTTGCTGCCCGCAGGTTGCGGATACTTTCTCTCGCCAGCGTTTCAGCCCCAGGTGAATAGTCGAACACTTCGACGCTGATCCAGCCATCGTAGTTCACGTCACGCAGTGCTTGCAGGATTGGTTCAAATTTGACGTCGCCCATTCCTGGCCCCAGGCGGTTGGGGTCGTTGGCGTGAAAGTGGATCATCCGGTCGGCGTGCTGACGGATGACCTGCTCGATTGGCTCCGCTTCGGTGCTCATGGCCTTGACGTCAAGATGCAATCCGATGCTGGGGTCGCCGACCGCATCGATCAGTTCGCAGGCTTCGTCGGCAGTATTGAGGAAATCACCTTCTTCGGGACCAAGCGGCTCGACAGCAATCCGCACGTTTTGCTCATGCAAGGTGGGGACGACTTGCCGCAGTACCTCGGCTGCATTCGCCATCGCGAGTTCAGGCGTTTGCCCTTCGGTGCGGTTGCGCTGCTGTGGCGAACCGAGCACCATCAGGTTTCCCCCCAAGTCCCCGCACAACCGGGCCAAACTCTTCAGATAGTCCGCTGTGTTTTGTCGCACCGACGCATCCTGTGTCGTCAAATGCAAGCCCTGCGTGCCGGCGAGCAACCAGTGCAGACCGATGATCTTCAGACCCGCGTCCTCGACGGTCTTGCGATACTCAGCCCGCTGCTCCCGTCCGATCGCATCAACGTGATCGGCCAGCATGAAGGGAGCGACTTCCCAGCCGGTATAGCCAAGGTCGGCCGTCAAGCGGACTGCATCGGAAAGCGGCGTGTCGCGGAAAGTTTCGTTACAGAGTGCAAACATGACTGGTGCGATTGAGTAAATATGAGATGAAAACATAGATTAATGGATCATCACTGGCGGCGCGGCCCTGGGAGCGACAATCTACGTCGTGAAAACGTACCCGCAATCCAACGAACCGTCGACATCGGTCTCCCTCCGCCTGCGAGCTCAACAAAGTAATCCGTGCATTGGCCTGGACAGTCGCAGCAATCCCCTCCGGGTCTGAGAACCGGCTGTATGGCCACGGGGTAAGACTGAACCAGCCCCAGGCATCGCGGGGTGGATTTTTCACCGATCCGATCGGTTCTGCCAACAGCTCACCACGATGCGGATGTCGTCGTAGCCGACTGGCTCGCGAATCGTCTGGTCAGCTTCGACGGCTTCAAATATTGGCTTGAGCCGGCCATCCTCGCTCGCGTGAATGGCCGCTTCGATTGCCGTCGTCTTCTGCGTGGAAACCCATGGCGATGGGTCGGTGATGTTGGCGTCGCGGATATAATTGTTCAAATAACCTCGCACAGTCGACTGAGCTCGTCCCATCTTTGCTGCGACGGCTTCGATTGATTGACCTTGTGCAAAGCAGGCATCCGCCTCGCGTTGAGCAATAGCGCCCTTCATGCTTTTCGGCTTGGCAGCCGCTGGGGCAGCAAGCGAGTGGTCCTGTGGGATGACCATGTCCCGCGGCACCTCGTGCTGTTGGCAATACGCATCGATCTCGTTGAGAAAAATCTCGCCATACTCCTTCAGTTTGCGTTCACCAATACCGCGAATTTGCGCGAGACCTGCGAGCGATGTGGGGCGCAGCCGGGCGAGATCGCGAAGGACAGCGTCGCCGAAGACAATATAGGCGGGTACGTTTTGCTCGGTGGCCAACTCACTTCGTTTTGCGCGGAGCAAATCGAACAAGCCACGATCGACACCCTCCCACGAGTCCGCTGTTGAGCGTGCTGAGGGGCGGCCAGCGGAAGCGGGGGCTGCGCGAGTCAAGGTCACCGTTCCCTGGCGTCGCAATAGGTCGCGGCCCGGCGGTGTCAATCGCAAGACGTTGAACTCGCCCGTTCGCTCGAGAAACCCTTGGGAGATCAATTGTTCGATCCAGGTCCGGACGTTGGCCGTCGACTCGTTGCCGAGCAGATTATGGGTGCTGAGTTGATCGTGCCCGGCACTGGTGATTTTCTGATCTCGTGATCCCGTCAGTACCTTGACGTTGTAGGCCACCCCAAACCGCTCCTGCAGTCGCACGACGTTGGAGAGAATTTTTTGCGCGAGGGTGATCGGATCCTCCACCATGTCGAGCTCGCCCAGACAGACATCGCAGGCATTGCAGTTCTCAACATCGAATTCTTGACCGAAATAGTTGACGATGGCGGCATGACGGCACTGAACGCCCGAGCACAAGGCAGCCATTGAGTTTACGTTCGCCATGGCCTCGTCAAAGTTGGATCGATCACCCATTTCAAGGATGCGTTTCCACGTCATCAGATCACCACCGTTGTACAGGAGAGTGCACTGTGACGGTAAGCCGTCTCGTCCCGCTCGTCCACTCTCTTGCTGGTAGTGCTCGATCGATTTGGGCATGCCCGCATGAACGACGAACCGCACATTCGATTTGTCAATGCCCATCCCGAACGCAACCGTAGCTACGATCACGTCCACCTGCTCACGTATGAATGCTTCCTGATTTCCATGTCGTGTCAGATCGTCGAGTCCGGCATGGTAGGGGCGGACCGAGACGCCCTCGGCAGCAAGCGCTGCCGAGGTCTGTTCGACTTCCTTCCGCGTGATGCAGTACACGATCCCGGACTCACCGGGATGCTGTTCGACGACGCTCATGATCTGCCTCAGCGCGTTGTCACGACGGAGCATGCGGTAGGTCAAGTTGGGGCGATCGAAGCTGCCGACTAAGATATGCGGATCGCGGAGTTCCAATTGCCCGGCAATATCCTCACGCACCCGCTCCGATGCCGTGGCCGTGAAGGCGTGAACGGAAGCATGTGGAAACCGCTGTTTCAAGATTCGCAAACCGCGGTACTCTGGACGAAAATCGTGTCCCCAATTGCTGACGCAGTGAGCTTCATCGATCGCGAAAAATGAAATCGGGATCGTGGTTAGGAAATCAAGAGTGCGGTTGGTCAGTAGCCGCTCGGGAGCGAGATAGAGCAACCGAATTTCTCCGCTGCGGATTCGGGCGGCGGTTTCACGCTTTTGCTCGTCGCTTTGAGTGCTGTTGACCAGGGCCGCCGCGACACCGTTACTCACCAACGCATCGACCTGGTCTTTCATCAACGAGATCAGCGGTGAGACGACGACGGCCATCCCCTCACGAACCAATGCCGGGACTTGGTAGCAGAGTGACTTTCCGCCGCCAGTGGGCAACACCACGACGCTGTCACGGCCGGCAATCACGTCGTTGACGGCTTCGTCCTGCATCGGTCGGAAGTCGTCGAATCCCCACACCTGAGCAAGTATTTCGCGAGCGGACGGGGTTTGACCCTCGTGCGTCGACGTCCTCGGTGTAGTAGCCATCTTGATTTCTTGATCGACCGATCGCGGCGTTATTAAGGGAATATTTCGTAGGAACCTGGACCGACGGAACGGTCCGGTTACAAGGGGCACTCACACGACCGGTAGACCGGTGGGGCGACGACTGCGGATCATATCCTGCTTGCGGAGTCCCACCTGTTCGAACTGAGGACCAAACAGTGCGTCCGCGTACTCATCGATCTGCTCGGGGGTCTCAAAGTATCGTTCGTAACACCAGTCGTCATCAAACTCACAATCGTCTGTCGTGTATTCGCGGCAAATCTGCGGGCGGGTCTCATAGATTCCGCAACGGTTGTCCGCCTGCAAATGCTTGCATGTGGTATGGACCAGTAGGTACCAGGTCTCCTCATCGACAAACACGCTGGCTCGATCATGGAGTAGGTACCAACGAATAAAATCAAAATCTTTTCGCGAGACCGGTTCATCGATCGGCAACGCGAAATAGTGGCAGCATTTGGCGGTGCAGTGATCACAGAGACTTTCACCCTTGGGCAGATCACTCCGGCGCCGAATCCGCTGCCGCACCGTGGCGGGTGAGGAATCTAGTTTTGCTGTTGATTTTGCCATTTGGATCATCACCGAATGATGCCGCGGAGAAGAATGGTCTGGATACGCCGAGTCGATTCCTCTCATGATAGCGCAATTGCCGGCCAATACGAGACCGCGCTCCGCTGTACCGGCAGATTTGAGCTAGAATTCAAAAATGCCCGCACCCTCCCTCTTTCCCCCCACCCCCGCCCCTGCCCCCGCCCATGGAAGTCGTCATCACCGCTCTCGGTCCCGATCACACCGGATTGGCTGACCCGATCATTCACCATCTCACCGGCCGCGGGGCGCGGATCGCCGAGATTCAGATGTACGATCACGACGAACAGTCACTGTTCGCGATGTTGTGTCGTATACAGTTTGACGAGATGTCCGTGGCCAAGGGTCAGGTGTCGCTGTCGCAGCTGCAGGCCGAGATGCGTCAAATCGGAGAGCACACGGGGCTTTCCATCCGCGTATGGAGTCCCGATGTACGCTCGTCGGCACGGCCGCGACTCGCCGTGGCATGTACGTACGTCGAAGACACGCCGCGCGCGATTCTGCAAGCTGTGGCAGAGGGAACAATCGCGGCAGACGTGCCTGTGGTGATTTCGAATCGAAAGAAACTGGCCTCGCTGGCCGAAGAATTTCATTCGGAATTCCGCATGATCGGCGATGACCAGGGCGGGGCGGATAACGACGCACTGATTCGAACGCTCGACGAATTCGAGGTCGATTATTTAATCCTGGCCCGCTACATGCGAGTTCTTCCCGCCGACGTCTGTTGGCAATTTGCGGGCGGCCGGATCATCAATCTGCACCACGGCCTGCTGCCAGGGTTTCCGGGTTTCCGACCATACCATGACGCCAATAACGCCCGCATGCTGACTTTTGGCGCGACGTGTCACTTCATCATCCCCGAACTCGACGCGGGCAACCAAACGATCAACCAACGCACTTTCTCCGTCGCCCCCGGCACGCCAATCGAAAAGATCATTGCTGAAGGCGAACGCGACAACGAACCGAAGTGTTTGGTCGAGGGCGTGCGCCGAGTCGTTGATCGAGAGGTTTATTTGCATTTCCATCGCGTGATGCCGAGAAAGTAAAATTAATTTCAAGATGGAAATCTGATGGCGGATCGATTGCATCAGCAGACCGTGAGGTCAATCGGTTTGCGGCGAGTAATGCAGCGGCTTGGTGATTTCTTTGCGAGTTCCGCCTTTAAGAACTCCGCGTCTCGGAGAGAAAACTCCGAGTCTCGGTAAGAAAACTCCGAGTCTCGGAGAGACTCGGCTACTCACAGCGGGTAACGGGCTCTGCCGCTGGATTACAACAAACTTGCTTCGGGTACCCGGTGTTCTTTGACTAAGCGCGCGACTAAATCAGCGACGGAGATTCCATCGGCTTCGGCGGCGAAAGTTGGTACGATCCGGTGCCGCAGTACGGGCAGTGCGAGAGCCTGAACATCGTCCATGGATACGTGGGTGCGGCCCTGCAACAACGCCCGAGCTTTGGATGCGAGCACCAATTGCTGACTCGCCCGCGGTCCGGGCCCCCACTGAATCCACTCCCGCACCCAAGGCTTAGCATCCGTTTCGCCTGGCCGTGCGTCGCGGACCAGGTCGATGACCCAATGCTTGACGTGGTCGGGTAGCGGGACCCGGCGGACGAGTGCTTGAAACCGCACGATATCTTCACCACTGATCACATGCTTGACGTCGGGAAGCTCACCCGATGTCGTACGGTCCACTATCTCGACTTCTTCGTCACGGCTCGGGTAGGCCACGACGACATGAAACAGAAACCGATCACGCTGAGCTTCGGGCAAGGGATAGGTGCCCTCCTGTTCGATCGGATTCTGCGTCGCCAAGACGAAGAACGGTTCGGACAAGCGATAGGTGTGCCCGCCCGCGGTCACTTCGTGTTCCTGCATCGCTTCGAGTAATGCCGCTTGCGTCTTGGGCGGCGTGCGGTTGATCTCATCGGCAAGTAGCATCTGCGTGAAGATCGGCCCTTTGCGAAAGATCATTTCGCGACGCCCCGTCTCGTGATCTTCCTGAATGATGTCAGTCCCCGTGATGTCCCCCGGCATCAGATCGGGAGTGAATTGGATACGACGAAAGTCCAGGCTCATCGACGAAGCCAGGGTTCGCACCATCAGTGTTTTTGCCAGGCCGGGCACGCCCTCGAGCAAGCAGTGCCCGCGGGCCAGAATTGCAATCAGCAATTGCTCGACAACCTCGCTCTGTCCGACCACGATTCGGCTCACTTGGTCCTTCACTTCGTTGACGCTTGCGATCAACTGTTGAGCGGACGCAAGATCATCGGACGGAAGTTCGCTGGGAGCAGTTTCGCGAGGGGGCGGTGTGACCATGGCGGTGTGAAGCAGAGAGAGAGGGCGCGAAGGGAAAGCTGCAGTATACGCCGATCAAGGTGCGTCTGCAGCTCACAAATGCTTCCCTGAGTAGCCGAGTCTCTCCGAGACTCGAAACCTAAACGCGAAACCTAAACTCCCACCCTAAACTCCCACCCTAAACTCCCACCCTAAACTCCCAACTTGCACTGCAAACCAAAACAGAAGCGTTAACAATCCCTAGCGAATCTCTGTTTCAGCATCCTGGATTGCCGATTTATTCAAGACCATGTCGCTGGGCGGCAAGGGTGGAAAACGGAAGCCTTTGTCGAACAGGTCTGGCGACACGCCGTCGTAGGGTTGCGTGAAACGCCACACGCGAGCCGTTTCGCCGTCAGCATCGACGCGGTAACCGAAATCGATTCCATCAACCATCTCCCAGTCGCGTGACGTCAGGCCGACGGTCGCAAGTTCGGAGAGAGATGTTGGCCAGCGTCCTGCCTGCAATTGAAACTGCTTGATAGCGATCGCTACCAGCAACCGCCGCTGGCTCATGAGCTGCGTCGCAATGCTGGCTGCGTTTCCTTCCATGCGGCGGAAATGAGTGTTGAAATCGAAAGTAGACCATGGCACTGCGGCAAGACTCTCGACCGCTGCCCTGCCTCGTTCACGATTATTCCGAGCATCAATGGCGCTGACGGACTGCACGTGCTGGCGAGTCCCTGCGCCCTGCAGTTTTTCCAGATCGGCGTAGGAGCGCAGGAGCGAGGCAACGCGAGTGGATGGCACGCCAAAGGGCAGCACGTCGGAGCCAACCTCATCCCCCTCATTAACCATGCGCACGTCCTCAAGCAACTCCACGAGCTCTCGGTCGAGCACGGCGTGCCATGATTTCTCTCCATCAACGCGATCGTTTAACAGTTTCCGTAGTCGACGCAGATCGTCCGCTTGCCAGAAATCGCTTTCGAGCGAGCGATGGATCAATTCTTGGGGCGGGCCCATCTTCTCGACGCCCATGATACGCCGGTAGAAGTTGACATATAGTTCGATCAGCTCGATAGCGAGTTCGCTGTCGCCACGATGGTAGGCGTAGGCAAACTCACGGAACAACAAATCATCGCCATTCCAGGCTGGTATTCCATACAGACTCCTACTTGCGTACGCACCGCTGGGAGGAGGCGGCATGTCTGCACTGGAGAGTAGTTCGCGAATCCGCTCGATCAGCGGAGCCGCTTCCCGGTGGTAGTCTTCAGCAAGTCCCTCCGCAGGCCAATCACGTCCCGCTGGCACCAGCTCCCCGGAAGGATTCAGGAGTCGAAATGCCTCGCGGTACTTGTATTCAAGAAACACGATCACGTCGTTGAGGTCCTCCCAGGTCGCGTCGCTAGGCTGCACTGGGGGCCCGTTGAGTTCCGCAATCAATGCTGCCTTGTCGAGTGGCTGCCCTGCTGCGCGGAGCGTCGCCAACTCTGCGTTGACATAGCGACGAGCCGACCATTCTTGAACTAACCCAAACATCAGCAGGCCGATGACGATGATCAGTGGGACGATAACTAGCGCCAAATAGCTCGTTTCGCTACGCCGGCTTGGCGAGAGGTGGGGATTTGCCATTTCAATTACTCGCGGAAATGAAGAGGGTCACTTGTTTGACCGAGTCGAGATTGTTCGACGATTCGTGCTCGTCGCGGCGTGCCGATTGATGTCGAATCATTTAATTTCCCAGTTGTTTCGCTTGGCCTTCCCACGCGTCATACCAGGTCGATGCGGGATAACGAGTTGCCCCATATCCAAAGGACGGTTGGATCTGGTTCTGGTGAGCGCCGTAGGGCCCCTGGTCGAATGGAGTGGTGGGTGCAACCATCAAGTCGTGTAGTTTCCGGCGGATCGACAATGTGTCCTGGCCGCTTTCCCCTGCATCGATCAGCTCCAGGGCGTCGACAGCTAACCGATCAATCAAGCGATCATAGATCCAGTGCCGCTTCTGTTGTGGAACCCACTGGAACATCTCATATTCGCGGAATCCTCCCAGGGAATCGTCGCGTTCTTCGTCGGCTCGGTTTGACTCAAAGTCACGAAAACTCAGCAGCACCGCACGCCGCCGGGCCGCATTCCGATTCTCCTGATCTGAAATGACTGCGATTGCCCGCTGCGAAAAATCGCGTGATCGGAGTGGCTGGAGTTCTTCACGCGACAAAGTCTGTGTCAACCACATCTCGACCTGATCGGCTACTTCTTGATCGTACCAACGCGCACTCATTCGCAATCGTGACGCCATCACGGACAACGCATCGATCCATTTTCCAAATCCTTCGACGGCGTCCGCATCCTCCGAGTTTTGCATGACGAGATACCTGAAATACTCGGCATACTCAATTGATTGGGCGAGAATGCCGAGATCGGCATGCAGCGGGACGTGTGTGTCAGCATCCAGATCGCCGATCGACAGATAGTCCTGAGGAAGAAAGCCTTGGGATCGGACAATTTCCGTAATGGCGACATCGTCTTGGGGTTGCACGACTTGCAGTTTCTGAAGTGGTGAAATAGTGCTCATCATGGGTTGAAAATCCCCAGGATTTGGAACGGCCCGAGTCCTGGCAATTAGCGCGGCCTTGGCGGCAGGCGAGATCCCGGGGAAGGCGGCCACGTCGATCACAAAAGGCACGACCGGCAGCGATAAAAAGAGGAGGGTGGTCACCGCGCCGCATAACCAAATCGGCCACTTGGCTGCGTCGTCCATGAACCGCCGCATCATCATCCACGTCGCCAACATCGGCAGTAGACTACACAGCGACACCAGCCAAAATGGTGCGTCATACATGGTCGCCGCCCCACAGAGCCAAACCACAGCAACACCGGCGAGAACGGGAGCGATAAACGCGGAGGCAGCGAGAATCCGAATCCATTGACTCGTCGCTTGCGACACGACGTAGATGATCCACAAAACACAGCCGACCATCGCCATCGAGGGGGCAAAATAGCCATACTCGAGACGCGAGTTTCGCAGCGAAAAGCAGGACGAAATCAAAAATGCGACCATGCCTAGAGAGATCGCACTGACGCCGATCAGATGGCGACCTATCCAAACCCGTGTTGGCGAAACGCCGCGATCGGCGAGAAACCGCAAACGGTTCGCGCTACCGTCACCGTGGAACACAAACACGCCCAGCCAAGAGGTTGCGATCGCACCGACGACGATCGCGAGTGCCAACACGTTCTCCCACAGGCGGGTGTGCTGTTCACTGCCAATGCTTCCAAAGGCCGTGCAGCCCAATAAAATCAGGATCACGAGGACCGCCAACGTCATGCGATTGTGATGAATCGATTGCCATACCAACGAGCTGAGCGGATAGCGAAAGGGAGTCTCCGGAACCGGCAAGGAGTTGGCGGGACGCCACGCAGCCAGCCAATGGCGTGCGCCGCTCTCCTCAAGCTCGGGAGTCGCTGGCGACAGAGCGTGAATTCCCGCTCGGTAAGCGAGCCACCCCATCACGACGCAGCCAATCGCCGATGTCGTGGTTAACAACCAGGCGGCCTCTTGCAGCGAAATGTAGCGGTCCTCGACAAACAGACCGAAGTACAGAGATGTCGCCACGTAGGGTAGAGCTGCCAACGGTACTAAGGCAACGAGGCTGGGAAAGGTGCTTTTCATCCGCCACGCCGTGTAAAAGCCACAGCACAAGATGAAGAGACTATGGGCGAACCAATACAACGTATTCGCCACTCCTCCCTCGTTCCCAGGCAGTCGATTGTCACCAATCAAGATGCCGATGAACGCGCAGCAAAACCACATCAACAACAGGCCGACCAGCGCCACGACGAATTTCACGCCGACGATCGTCACCGGTGATATGGGCAGCGTTGAGCACCACAGCATCGTGCGTGTTTCTTTTTCTTGGCCGACGAGAATGGCGCCCGCGCCAGCGGCAAAGAGTGCTGGTAGCAGCAGCGGGATGTAGTGACCAAACTGGGCAATCGTTTGAGGCGCATCCAGGATCGACCACAGCGTGATCAAGCACAGCGCAACTGCCAATAACATTAGCACCAAGGGAACAATCTGGCGCGTCTCTTTCCAAACCAAGCCACGCAGAGGAGATGAGATTGCGTTCATATCGTGACCTCCATCGCGGCTGCCTGCGGCGTGACTGCGGCTGGGTCCGAGTCACCCTGGGGACGAGAAAGAGAGCCCTTTGTACATGCGATGAAAATCTCCTCGAGCGATAGAGGGCGTTCATGCACACTGACCACACCCGTCGCCGAGGCCAACCTCGCATGCATCTCCGGTGTGAAATTTCGCACGACCATACGCCGTTGCCGGCCAAGCAATTCATCACACATCACTTCGGCTGGCTCGTCGATTGACGGTATCGCTACCAGTGGGTCGTCCAGACTGACGGTCAACTCAGTCATCGACTGCTTGAGCTCGATCAGCGGCGCAACAACGCGGAGCTTGCCCTCATGCAGAATGGCGATCGTGTCCGCGACTCGCTCGACTTCGCTAATCTGGTGACTCGACAAGAACACGGTTCGCCCCGATGCGGCGCGGTCGATCATGCTCTCGAGAAAGTCACGCCGGACCATCGGATCGAGCCCAGAGGTAGGTTCGTCGAGAATCAGTAATTCTGGATCATGGGCGAGGGCGAGCGAGAGGGCGACTTTCGCGCGCTGCCCTTTACTCAAGTGCCGGATTTTGCGGTCCTCGGGGATCTCATAGCGACGGATGGATTCACGATACGCGGGCAAGAACCCATCGGGAAAGAATGAGGCGGTGAACCATCCAATCTCGCCTACACTCATCCAGTCATAGAGCGCCGGGGCATCGGAGACATACCCGACGCGCCGGCGAACTTCGAGGGGATGGCGTGTGGGATCGATTCCGCACACCGTGCACTCGCCCGAAGTCGGCTTCTGAAACCCCGTCATGATGCGAATCATGGTTGTTTTCCCAGCTCCATTCTCTCCCAGCAGCGCGAAAACACTTCCCGGTTCGATTGCAAAATCGACTCCGCGAAGCGCATCGCAACCGCGAAAACGCATCGTCAAACTCTGGGCGGTGATCACTGATGTCATGGCTGGGGCCTCGGGGCGGTGATGAGCGAATGAGATATGGGAAGGTTGCTGAAACGCCGAATCGGCTTAGTCGGGCGGTGACGAGATCTTAGCCACGCTACCCTCGAGCGATCCGAGCTGCTGCTCAACGATGCTGCGGATTTCATCTGCAGTCAGCCCGCCGTGCAGCGCTTCGGTCAGCACACTCTCCACGCGGGCGGCAATGATGGATTTGCGTTGTTTCCGGCAGCGGTCCAACGCACCCTTGCAGACAACAACTCCGCGACCGCGGAGCGTTTCCGTAATCCCGTCGGACTGCAATTCGAGATAGGCGCGGGCGACCGTGTTGGGATTGACCGCCAGCTGCGTCGCCAACTGCCGGACGCTCGGCAACAACTGGCCCGGGCGCAGCGTCTGCTCGGCAATCGCAAATTTAATCTGACGAACGATCTGCGAATAAATCGCGACACCGTTGGAGGGCTCGACCGTGAAAAACATGATTAACCGCCACCTTTCTAGCGTTCGGGTGTACCGCCATGATAGTACGCTCGGTCGGCAGGCCCGTCAAGCGAAAAAAAGGACGCACGGTGCTTTTTTGGAAGACTGTGTTTGATGTGCAGACCGACGCGTCGGCGTGCTCTGTTGGCGTCATCCCGGTCAGGGTGTGATGTTGAGGCGTGCCAGGAATGGCGAGGCAGCCGCGATCAAGCGGGACGACGGCCTGACTCTGGGGGCGCTCGCCGACGTGGAGTTGACTATGATGTAGGCCGCTTCCCACCTTCTAACTGCACCTCCTTCCGTGAGACGAATCGATCATGAAGTCAACTCTCTTTACCCTACTCGCCCTCGGTCTACTCGCAGTCGCTACCATGCAAATCACCGCAACTGGCTCCGAAGCCAAACCCGCCGCCAAACAACTGCGTCACATGGTGATGTTTGGCTTCAAGGACTCCAGTAGCGAAGCGGACGTCCAAGGCGTCGTCGACGCATTCAAAAAACTACCGAGCGAAATCCCTTCGATCGTGGCGTTCGAGCATGGCCTGAACAACAGCCCTGAAGGTCTTAATGACGGTCTGACACATTGCTTCTTATTGACGTTTGCCGATGAGGCGGGGCGAGCGGAGTACCTGCCTCACCCAGCTCACAAAGCGTTCGGAAAAACCCTGAAGCCGCACTTGGAGAAGGTTGTGGTCGTGGACTATTGGGCTGAGTGAACTCACCAATGAACCTCTTTCTATGGCGAACATGACCATGAGCTCGATAGTGACCGCAGGCCGTATCGTTTCGAACTTGCGAGTCGTTCTGCTTGCGATCTTGCTCTCGCCCCCGGCGCTGTTGGCCGGCTCGCCGACAGACGCAAATTCTAAACCGAATGTGCTTTTCATCGCGGTCGATGATTTAGCCTGCACGCTGGGGTGCTATGGCGATGTTCTCGCCCGAACACCGAACATTGATCGGCTCGCGGCCAGCGGTGTTTCGTTCCAGCGTGCTTATAACCAATTGCCGCTGTGCAATCCCACGCGGGCTTCGGTGATGACGGGCCTGCGTCCTGACACCATCAACGTCTATGACTTGGATCGTCATTTTCGCGATGAAGTACCTGATGCGGTAACCCTTCCACAGGCGTTTCAGCAGGCGGGCTACTTCTCTGCTCGCGTTGGTAAGATCTATCACTATAACGTGCCCGCGGCCATTGGCACCGATGGGTTTGACGATCCTCCATCGTGGAACCGAACGGTCAACCCGAAAGGTCGCGATAAAGACGACGAAACATTGATCTTCAATGCCGAGCCGCATCGCGCCATCAGTGGGGCACTGAGTTGGTTAGCTGCCAACGGAACCGACGAAGAACAAACCGACGGCATGGTCGCAACCAACGCGATTGAAATCATGCGTGAACAGAAACACGAACCGTTCTTTCTGGGGGTTGGTTTCTTTCGTCCTCACACGCCGTATGTCGCCCCGAAGAAGTACTTTGACATGTACCCCATCGAGGAAATGCGACTGCCATTCTCGCCTGCGGACGATCGTGACGACATTCCTGCCGCTGCATTCGCACACAACTGCCCCATCCCCAACTACGGGTTGGATGAGCCAACATTACTGCAGGCGACCCAAGCATATTACGCATGCGTTTCGTTCGTTGATGCGCAAGTGGGCAGACTGCTCGATGCGCTCGACGATCTGGACATCGCCAACAACACGATCGTGGTATTTTGGAGCGACCATGGGTATCACTTGGGCGAGCATGACGGTATCTGGCAGAAACGGACCTTGTTCGAGCAAGGGGCGCGGGCCCCTTTGATTATCCGTGCAGCGGAGGGGTCGACCGATACATTCTGGGCCACCGGTCCCTGTCGCCGCATCGTAGAATTCGTCGACATCTATCCTACACTTACCGATCTCGCAGGCATCGCAGCACCGGAACATCTCGCCGGCAGAAGTCTGCGCCCCCTCCTGAGCGATCCCGAATGTGATTGGAGCGGATTTGCGGTAACTCAAGTCTTACGACCAGCCGATGATCGGCTGGCAAAGCCCGTGATGGGGTGCAGTATTCGCACCGACCGCTATCGTTTCACCGAGTGGGGCGAAGGCGAACACGGTGTCGAACTCTACGATCACCACACCGATCCCGGCGAGTTCAACAATCTAGCCGTGGATCCGGACGCAAATTCTCGACGCGTAATTGATCGGATGCGAGCGGAGTTACGGAAACACGCGTCCGGAAGAGTGCCGTCCACGCCTTTCAATCCAGCCCGCCTCTGAGCCATTTACTTCCAAATCGAGTTGAGTCGATTGATTTTCAAGACGTGGATACGAGCGGTCCCTCCAACGGCATGAATCGAATTGGTTTTCGGCGCCGTGTTGGGGGACGTGTACACGGCGCGGAAATCCTCGCCATCGAATGCGTAAGCTTCCAATGAGATTCGATCAACCAGGAATCGCAATCGCACCCTGCCGTCACGAGGCTTCAAATCGGGTAGCAGTGTGTGAATTTGACTGTTGCCCTCATTATCGACGCCCGTATAGGTGGATGTTCCCGTCGCTGAGTCGTAGGTCACCTGAACGCCGGGCAGGTCAAACACCAGCGACGTTGCCGTTCCCGGATCGAACTCGACTGTCATGTCGATGAGGTCCAGTGGTGCCAAATCAGCGATGAGGTTTTCGCCTGCGGGTAGATCGACATCGGATTTATCGTGTGTTGACTCGACGAGCGTTTGAATTTCTTCGATTGGTTGATAGAACAATCTCATGCCCTGATCAGTATCGCGGAGGGATAGCTCACAGGGAAACGACATCTGTTGGTTGAAGGGAACGTCGTAGAGGTCCGCCGCATTGGGGCCTCCTCGCATCCAGCCAATCTGGATCGCTCGCCCTTGCGGTTGATTGTAAAACGTCTGTGCTGCGTAGAAATTTCCACCGCCAGCCTGGAACGGCCCTGACTCGGTGGTGAATTGCTCTCCATCGAAGGAGCCAATTTCGTAGTCAAAACTGGCGTCATAAATCACACATTTCATGTTGTTTTCATCACCGTCGACCGGCAGGAAGACCACGTCCATGCACTCAAATGCCCAATCCCGCATGAGGTCGGAGGCGAACTTCCAATCGGTGAGGTTGTCCGATGTGAAAAAGCGGATTCGTCCGGGATCGCGTTGTACCCATAATGCCATCACCCACTGCTGGCTTGCCGCATGCCAGAAAACTTTGGGGTCGCGTTCTCCATTGTCAAATCCTTGATTCGGCACGACGGCGCGACCCTCGTTCCAGTACGTCCAAGACTCGCCGAGGTCGGTGCTGTACGCCATCGCTTGGTAGAACTTTGGCTTGGTCGCAAAGGTGAAGAAGGCGACGAGGGTTTTGGGATCACCAACTTGTTTCCCTAGTGAATTATTGTCGTCCGTCACGATGGTACCGGAAAAGATCGTTCCCGCCTGAGCGTCCACCGAGTAGGGCAGCAGGGAGTGGTCGTGCTGCGTCCAGTGCAACATGTCCGGGGCGGTGGCGTGGCCCCAGGTCATGTTACCCCACGAGGTTCCATGCGGATTGTGTTGGAAGAAAAGGTGGTATTTCCCGCCGTCGTAAACCATGCCGTTGGGGTCGTTGAGCCAATTGCGTCGCGAGCTAAAGTGGAATTGGGGTCGCCGGAGTTGATCGTAGCCTGTGTCCGGATAGGCTTCCGGTGAGATGCCGGGTGTCAGCGCGAACTTGCTCCGTTCGTCGACCACCGGGTTATCAGTCGCAGTGAAGTTGTCGACGTTGATATGTCCCCACCCCCCCGTGGCACGATCGAAGACGACCAGTCGCGCGGGTTTGCCAATAAATTCAGAGACGTCTTTGCTGATCGTGATCATGGATTCTGAATCGATACCCGTCGCAAGTTCGATCGTCTGGTCACCGACAATCAAATTCACACCCGTTTCCCCAGGAAGATTTCCAGCGCCGATTTTGAACGTGATGTAGGGGCGGGCGATCGTGAACTCCTGCGACGTGAGCGTCCCGGTGGCAGCATCACCGCGGATCTGGCCGGCGGCCCCCGATTTCCCATCGAATCGCTCGTAGGTGCCGATCCAGTACTTGCCTTGATGCAGACTGGACTCGCGGTTTCGAGCTTGGGGATTGTCCCCCTCGGTGGGCTGGTTCGTGAAAGCATCGCCCTGAGCGGTCCACCCTTGCAGCGTTCCAGACTCAAAATCCGAATTAGGAAAGAGCAGTTCTTCGCCCACTAAGCTGCTCGTCCAGGTCAGCATCTGGAGCGAAATAACGAAGATGAGCCGTTTGAAAATGACTGAATTCATGAGTGGTCTCTCGTGCTGGGATCGTATCGAAGCCAATAAACGTCGCCTTCGCGGCACCGTTTCGAATGGCTAACAGCGTACCTTAAGCCATTGCAATAATCGTGCGAACGGGCAAATTCGATGGTTTTCAGGATTGCGGCGGAAGATTATGGTAGTGGCTGCTAGGGGGTCTGGCGACGCAACGATTTTTCTCAATTTGTTTGGGAGCGTGCGAATCGGAGAGGCCCCTGTCCAGACCCTTCTGGTCGCCAGCGGTTTAAAATCGTGAGACGCACGATACCGCATGGGACCGAATCCGCGGAGTTTTCAGTAGTGAGTAATCAGTCAGGTCGTTATCTTTTCACCAGCGAATCGGTCAGCATGGGGCATCCCGATAAGCTGGCTGACCGTATTTCCGACAGTATCTTGGACGCGTTGCTCGCTCAAGATCCGCACAGCCGCGTTGCCTGCGAAACGCTCGTCAACACGAACTTGGCAGTGGTCGCTGGTGAAATCACCAGCAAGGCTGATGTGGACTACGAAAAGATCGTTCGCGATACCATCCTCGCGGTCGGATACAACAACGCGGACACAGGTATCGATGGCGCGAACTGCGAAGTTCAGGTTCGCTTGGATGCGCAGAGCCCCGATATTGCCCAAGGGGTGAACTCCAACGAGACTGGCAAGGAAATCGGTGCGGGCGACCAAGGGCTGATGTTCGGATACGCCTGTGGCGACACCCCCGAGTTGATGCCACTGCCGATCGCCCTTTCGCATCGCATCATTAACCGCATCACCGAAGCGCGCTTCAATAAAGAAGTGGATTGGTTGCGACCGGACAATAAGAGTCAAGTGACGGTGGAGTACGAGGGCAACACGCCGGTACGCATCGATACCGTCGTCGTCAGTGCTCAGCACTCACCAGGCGTCAGCAACGAAGAAATTCGAAAATTCATCATCGAAAATGTGATCAAGCCATCGATTCCAGCGGAACTCGACAAGGGCGACATCAAGTATCACATCAACCCCACGGGCAAGTTCGAAATTGGCGGCCCGCATGGTGATTGTGGATTGACGGGTCGCAAAATCATCGTGGACACGTACGGTGGATGGGGACGTCACGGTGGCGGTGCGTTCAGCGGCAAGGACTCCACCAAGGTTGACCGGAGTGCTGCTTACATGGCCCGCTACATCGCTAAGAACATCGTCGCCTCGGGTTTAGCAGAGCGATGCGAAGTTCAATTGGCGTACGCGATTGGCGTTACCGACCCCGTGAGCGTGCACGTGGACACCGAGGGTACCGGCAAGATTGCCGATGCGAAGTTGTGCGAACTCGTCCGCAAACACTTCCAGTTGAAGCCTGGCCAGATTATCGATCACCTGCAACTTCGTCGCCCTGTCTTTACAGCGACGACGTCGGGCGGCCATTTTGGTCGTGAAGGCGACGCGTTCACTTGGGAAAAGACAGATAAGGCCGAAGAACTCGCCGAGGCCGCCGGTCTCGTCGCCATGGCATAATCAAGGCTCTGACGAAATGGGGGTTCAGGAGTCACCACGCGACCCTGGCCCCTGATTTCCAGTGCCTGTTGTCCGAACCCGTAACTCATCTCGCTGAACGCTCTCCATTGCTTCGTCGCATCAATCCCACTGCCGCCGACGGTGTCGGGACGGACCTGTCGATGCGATTAGCGTGGATCACCGATCCGCATTTTGACCATGCGAAACTGGAGACGTGGCGTCGTTGGGCGGATGATTTAATTGCCTTTGCACCGCACGCGCTGGTGACGACAGGAGATATTTCGGAAGGCGATGATGTCGCTTATCAACTTCGGTGTCTGGTGGAGACGTTTGATCGCCCGATCTACTTTGTCCTGGGCAATCATGACTTCTACGGTAAGTCAATCGCAGAGACGCGTCGCCTCATGATTGACCTAGCCCGTGATTACGACCATCTGCACTACCTCACCGATAGCGGCCCAGTGTTCCTCACGGCCGACTCTGTCCTGCTGGGCGACGACGGCTGGGGGGACGCCAGTGAGGGCGACTATCTCAATTCCACAGTTCGGCTCAGTGACTTTGAACTGATCCAAGATTTCCGTGCTGATGCACCGGAAACCTGGCGGACGATTTTACAGCGCGAGGGCCTCGATAGTAGTAAGCGGCTGCAGCAGAAATTGGTAGCGCTGCCGGCCGAGGTGCGGCATGTGCTGATCGCGACTCATGTACCTCCCTTTCGTGAGGCGTGTTGGTACGAGGGGCACATCACCGATGATAACTGGGCTCCATTCTTCGTCTGTGGGCACGTCGGAGCAGCGTTGCGGCAAGCTGCTGATGAAAATCCCGATCGATTCTTCACTGTTCTGTGTGGCCACACTCATCACGAGGGGGATGCCATCATTCTGCCGAATCTGATCGTACACACGGGGTACTCACGCTACGGCACGCTCGACGTTGAGTCGATTATCAATCTTGGCAGTGACGGATTTCGACTACCACCGGCCTGGTAGGCAGGCTGATCGGCGTGCTCCACGGAAGCACGATCTCCGCAGCGTCAGGATAGATTTTGAAAGCCCTGCAACGAGAAGCGACATCGCTTCCCGCCTACCAGACGTGCCGGATACCGAAGTGGATTCCCTGGACCATGAATGTCCCGTAGTTGACGCTCGATCGGGGAGTGTCCAGCGTGTTGGTCGGATCCATGATCCCAGACAGACGCACCGCATCGGTCATCGCGATAATGTTATAGCCGAACGTCACGTCGAATCGCGGATACTTGTGCCAGCCGACTGAGAGATCAAACTCCGGTGCCCACCCGAAGGTACTCGATGAGTACGATCCCGTATTGGCGTCACTGACTAACAATCCGGTATCGTTGACCGCCGGTGGCGGCGTGTCGGTGGTGATTACGGATCGTCCGTGCCGCTCAGCTTGACGCTTGATCTGTCCAAACCCGACCTTGCCCAGCCAGTCGAAACTCCAGCATCCCTCACGATAGGCTCCGGCGAATCCGAACTGGCCCCCGTGAAATTGATTGCTCGCTTCAAACTGATCAAACGTGCTCAGGTTGTTACCGACCTGGTCGGGGAATTGATCTTGCGTCTTGGTACTGGACGTGGAGAGTTGCAGGTTTTCGTCGAGGCCCATGTATTGGTAGCCGTAGAGCACATCGAAAGTCGTGCCCAACCCGCCCGTCAGGAATTGACGCACCGAGATATCACCGCCGTAGACATTGCTGTCGGCGCTAAGATTAACACTACCGAACCGGCCAAAATTTTCGTTGGAGTTGGGATATGCGATCAGGACTGCGTCAGCCGCACCGGCATTGGTGGTTGGAATCGCCAGAATCGGTCCTGCGTTAATGCCCTCCCGAGCGGAAAATGACAAGTCTGCCTCTGTCGCAGTCCAACCCCGGAACACGAGGCTACGATTGCGTTGATCATCCAGCCAGGTACCGATGGTCAGTCGTCCGCCAGCGGTGAGATCTTTGAACGCTTGTTCGCCACCGGCGAGAATTGTGGCACCAGGAAGTTGGCCCGCCGTATCAGCAGTCGTTCCCGTCGGGCTCGTCGTGACCAGCGCCGGGATGGAATCGCCCTCGCGAAAGAGCAGCAGCAGTTCGATGGAGCCAAACCAGCGACAGGGATCAAAGGACAACGACGCGTTACTGAAGTCACGGCATTGACCGCATCCGTCGCAGCCGAGTCCATCGCAACTGTTGCAATCACCACCCCAACTATCACAGCTATTACAGCCGCCGCCGTCGCAGGCGTTGCATCCACTGTAATTTCCCATCCGGATCGGTCCCATATTGCCGTCATGGGCCCACTGGGTCGATCCAGATCCAATGACCCCGCCTTCAATCCATTCTTCGGACTGACCGTGTTGAATCAGTGTTTGTGGTCCAGGACTCGCGGTACGACGGATGTGTTGCTGTGAGTCGTAGCCGACTACCCGCCGCTGGGCTGGCGTCTGAATCTGATTTGAGCTGGACTGCACTTTCCGGGGCTGAACATACGAAGCTGGTCGTAACGTAGCCGATTGAGGAGGCTCCGCTGGCGGGTCGCTGCCGCGGTCGTCGGCCAGAGCGAGAACGCGTGCTTTGCCCCGCGGAACCATAGAAGGCAGCGGACGAAGATTGACTGGCTCGATCTTGCCATCGGCTTCCCGCAGCGGTGACTGCCGCAAGGATGCGGCGATGGATTCGTCCGTGACGCCCGCCACTTGAGCCTCGTCGGATGCGCCCATGGGCTGTGACGGAGGCGTTGAAGGTCCGGCAGGATTGTAGGTTGCGCGGTCAGGTAGCTTGGTCCGTACCTGGGCCGTTACTGATACTGGCATCGCAAGGCTGCTCGACAGAGCGATTGCGAGCAGCGCCCCGGCCGTAGGGCCAGCGTTCATTCGACGGGATTGTGAGTTCATCGCAACATTCATTCAACCAAGGTCCGTTTAGCAAGGACATACCAAGCGAGCCGTTCGCGCAAAACGAACGCCCGATGGTGGTATCGGGCGTTCGGGTTGGGAGGGTTGAGTGAATTTGGCAGGTTTTATCGATTGCGACGAGTTAAACGGATCAGCGGCCGCCCCCACCGAGGTACTCGATGGCCTTTTGCAGCACGGCATCATCGAGTTCGGTCGTAACACGGCCATCTTTGTCAGGGCGGGCCGCGATGTAGGTCGGCGGTACGACGACGTTGGGCTCCACCCCATTGCGACTGATCGCTTTGCCGCTGGGCGAGTAGAACTTTGCCGTCGTTAAGCAGAGACCAAATTTCCCTGATTGCATTCGAAAGATCCCTTGCACGCTTCCCTTGCCGTAGCTGGTTTCACCGATCACGGCGCCCCGCTCACTGTCGTGAATCGCACCTGAGAAAATCTCACTGGCACTCGCACTGTTGCGATCAATCAGCACTGCCATGGGTACGTCCCAAGTATTCGGCCGGTGGGCGGCATAGTCGAAATTCTCACGAGCATTGCGGCCCCGCGTCGTCACGATGCGTCCGTCACTGAGAAAGCGATCGGCCACTTCCACGGCCGCCGACAACAGACCGCCGGGGTTGTCACGGAGGTCCATGATCAGCGATCGCATGCCGGAGCGGTGCAGCGTCCACAACGCTTGCTCGACTTCGCGAGGGGTGGATTTTTGAAAATTAGTCAACCGGAAATAGCCGATGTGGCGGGCTGAATCGACAATGTGAACATTCTCCACACAGGGAACATCCACCCGTCGCCGGGTGACAGAGAGTTGGCGTTCGGTTTGATCAGCGGAGAGAATCGTTAACGCCGCTGCGGTGCCTTCAGGACCTCGCAACAAATCAGCGACATAGTTTGGTTCCTGTTCGTCAGTGCGGTTTCCGCCGACCGCCAAGATACGGTCGCCGGGGATAATTCCAGCTTCAGCAGCGGGGCCACCTGGGATGACCGAGAGAATCAAAAGAGAGTCCTCCCCCGCCTTCAGTTCGACACCCAAACCGACGAAGTTACCCTCGATGGTAGAAAACATCTCATCGAGCTGACCTGGCGAAAGTAAACGAGTGAACGTGTCAAGCGTCGAAACTGCTCCACTGACGTACTCCAGCGCGGTCGCAGTCCCGGAGATGCCGAGTTCCTCATGAGCCATGGTCGCGACCAAATTCACGGTTGCTCGCAAATCGAAACGGCTCTGTGTGGATCGGTCAGCGATGCGGTGATGAATCGCTTGTCGAAACGCTTCGATGCGGTCACGGCGATCTGGATCGACGACTCGATCGACGAATGCAGGCTCAGTCAACGCCACCTCCAGGGCAGCCGTCCCGTGCAAGAGCACGCGGGACCACTCGATCGTGTCAACATAGTGCGTCTGTAGGTTTGCAAGGATTTCACTGTAAAGATCCAACGTCTGCGACGTCGACATTTCACGCACGCTTTGCAGGTACGTGCGATCGTCATAACGTCGAATGACATCGAAATGCAGGCGGCTAATCAGTAATCGCTGATACAGGATCCGATCATCGGGAAATGCTCGTGTCGCGGCATCGTAGTGGTCGATCGCGTCGCCCCATTGCTCGGCCTGTTCTAATTCTAAACCGGCTTCGAGTGAGCGGTCCCGAGCTGACGAATCGTTGAGGGAGGAACTACCAGCAGGAATCGTCTCTGCAGTTTCGCCGCTCGGAACAGTCACGGCGGGAACCGACCCATGCTCCTCTGCAAATGTCGTTAAGGGCGACGTCAAGGTGACGACATTGAGCAGAACCCACGATCCCAGCACAATACCCGGGCGACAACACCAACGGGGGTGGCGACTCAATGCGGTTGGCAAGATTTCCATGCGAAAATTCCATTGGAGTGCCCAGGCGGGGAGGGGGAAGGCCGCGTGATCGACACTCGAGAAGACGCGGCTGAGCAAACGTAGGTCACAATTGGTGCCCGGTCAAAAAACCTCCCCGGAAATATTTGCTTCATCCCCTCCAACCCGAACAAGCCCACCTGAGTAGGTGCGGTCGAGTCGATTGGGAGGAAATGGAGACAAGTGCGAGCATCGCATCGATCTCGATTTTCCAGGCGGTTTGCGCTTCCGCTGCGCGTGAAAGAGAAATCGGTACGGCGATGTTTCACGATGTTCAGATGTGAAACACACCATCGACCCCGTATTCAGGTCGGCAACTCCTCTTTGGCGTCGAGCTATTAATAGGCAGTGTCGAGTCGCGGGGCAAGTAACAAACGCGGCCACCAACGGCGGGACGGGCAGAACGAAGGGTTCATATGATAGAATCAACGTTCTACGTACATCGCGAGATTTTGGCCTCTGCCATTCTTTGCCCCCCAGCCTGCTGTTGAATATGAAGCGTTCCGCTAAAACTTTTCTCCGCTCTCTATCGTTGGCGACGATCGCAGCGTGTGCCTTTGCATCCGACGAAGTCGAGTCCACGGGTACCCCCGAACAGGTTTCTGTGGCTGGAGTGGTGGCGAACGAGGCTTCGCGTCCCCTCGGGAGCGAAGAGTTCTCGCTGCGACGTCGCTCAACCCTGGAGCTATGGCGTGATCGAGACAAATATCGAGAGGCGATCATCGTGGCAGCCCGCGATGACGACCCGGAGACGGCGGAGCGGGCGCGGTGGATACTTGGCCGCTGGCAAAGAGGTATTTTGTCGGACACACCTCCTGAACTCGCTCACCAACTTGCCGCCCTCGCGCCCATTGAGGCGATCGAACACTTACTCGAAGCTGGGCAATTTGCCGCTGCGACAATTGCCATGCACGAATCCTATGGCACGCTCGACTTTGAATCGATTTCAGCGCGTGTGAGCATCACGCTCGATCAACGGTTTCCGATCTACGCGCGGGCCGCGGTGCGATCCAAGACGCCCAAGTCCTTCTTAGATTTCCTTGATGCTGCGAGTAGCACCTCGGCAATGGCCGTGAGTCGCCACGATTGGGCGAAATTGTTCGCGACGTCCGACGAACCAGTCGCCGAGATGCGATTGCCGGAGTCCGCTAAGAATTGGGATAGCATTTTGACTCAGCGCACCCAGGTTTTGCTGAACCTCCTAGCCGGTGAGGTAAACGCAGCCATGGAGGCGGCGCGGGCGGCAGACCAAAGCCGTAACATGGAACAGAATGATGCCGTGTTCGCCGAATTCGCCCCACGCCAGCAAACGCTCGTCCGCTCCGTGCAAATGCTGACGTCCCAGTGGCTGCCGATGGCATCCGCCGCATCCCAGTCTGCTCGTGAATGTGAATATGCCGCTTCGCAACTCATCGACGCGGCAGGCGACGCCGACTCGGATGCGGCACCAACGTATGACCTCGCCGACAAACTTGCCCGCTACCACGAAGACGCAATTGGTCACTGGGCTGCCGCCTTGATCGCTGCCGACCGCGGTCTTGAGATGGATATTCGGGCGCAAGCGGTGGCCGGTTTGACCGCGAATCTAAAAGCTCTCGGTGATGACGAAAATGGCGCGTCTGCGGTTGCCGATGCCCGCGCGCTGGCATGGCGTACGCTGTTGATCCACGGTGAAATCGATGCTGGGCTCAGCGTCATCGGAAGGGATGATCCCGCCGCGGCCGCGATGATCGCTGCTAACGCTTCACGCAACGCGGACGCGTTTGATCGACTAGGCTTTCCCGTTGACCAAATCGATACACAACTGGAGACTTGGATTGATGAGGCGATCGCCGCCCAACGAGAGTTATTTGACGCATCCAACTCAGGTGACGCCCTGCGTGTGGCTGAGGCCGGTGCCTCAGCGGAGACAGGAGTTGCCCCGGAGATTGAAAAACTATTCACATTGATTCGGTTACTCGATGGCGTTAATCGAGATGACGCGGCGTGGCGTATCGCCGACCGTTTATCACTGCCGGACTTGCGCGTCAAACGGCCGCAAAGCTCGTCGACATACCTAATTCGCGACTATGTCTTGTTGTCACTGCTATGGACCACACATTCGGATTGGATGATCCGATTGGGGATGCGCGACTGGGAAACAGAATCAACGATTATTAGTCGCAATGCGATAAGCCAAATCACCGTCAACGATAATTATCAGGTGTTGGCCATTTTGCAACGGTTTGTGCAAATGCAACGTCCTCAAGCGACGACGATCGAGGCATTTCAGATCGCCTGCGAAATCGCCCGTGCCGACGATGTTGATCGGCGCCGACACGCTGATTTGGTTTCCGAACTGGCCCGCAGCCTCCGCGATGGTACCCTCCGTCACCGCGTCGCCGACGAACCCGATCTGCATGTCTATTTTCGGCCGAGCGTGGACGTTTGGAGCGAGTTGTTTGCAGCCCACGGTCGGCCTGATCTAGCCGAACCGTTTCTACAACGGCTATCCAGTAGTGGCGACCTTAAAGGCGCCCTGACGCTGGCAAAAGAGTACCGACTCAGTGGCCCCAGCGCGATCAGTGGTGACCTCTACGAAGTCATTTGGAATGCGGTGGCCATGTCGACGAGCGAGGGGAATCCACGCTTTCGCGATGACGTGATTACTGCCGTGACGGCCGTCGGCGAACAGTGGCGGGCCGCTCGCGATGTGGGCGATCAGCGAACCGCCGAGGAACTTCTACGGCAGTTACGGGCCATGGCATGCACCCCATCGACCGATATGCGGCAACAGATCGCGGACGTGCTCGCCGATCTTGGCCAGTGGCAGATCGCAGATCAGGTTTACCGCTCAACATTGGTGATGACGGCTCTGACATTTGACGAGACGCAGTCAATGTTCGATATAGCGAGAAAATATCAGGGGTTCGTCCTGAGAGCGACTGCTTCCAGACTTGAGACGACGGAATCGGCGGTAGACGCCCCATCGATCGGCGACCTCAGCGCCCGCGACCTGGAGCTGCGCCACCAAGCGATCACATGGGTCGATATCGCCTTCGTTCAGACGCTCGATCGCATCAGTCTGCGGCCGCAGCTCTATCTCGTTTTCCCTCGCTTGTTCGCGCGTGAAAAACTGGAACTGGCCCTCTCGCAAACGGCTGCGAAACCGCCAGCGGCAGCTGCCCAAACGGTGCGGCAACTGCTCGATCGACTGCGACAACTCGATGCGATGGATATTACGACCGCAGAGTCAATTTTGCCGAGACTGAGTGAACTGGGTTTGGAGGATCTCGCTGCTGCCGAATTGAAACGCATGATCCAGGCTGCTGATATCCATCTAAAAACCTTTCCAGTCGATGCTGTCATCGCGAATAACGTCGCCTGGGGCGCCGCCGTCAATAACATCGAGCTGGACGATGCCCTGCGGTTATCCCGACATGCCGTCCGTTTCGAGCCCGATAGTGCGATCTATCGTGACACGCTTGCCGAGATATTAGCCCGCCGAGGCAATTTCGATGAGGCTGCCCAGATTGAACGAAGCTGCGTGATCGATGATCCCGGTCAGTGGCATTTGCACGAGCAGGTCAAAAGATTTGAGCAGAAACTTTCAAAGTCGCGTTGACAGCCCATCCTCGCAATTGATACCTCACTTTGAATTCCGAACCACACACATTTGGTTTTCGTTGTTGAGTCGTTGATTTGCGGGAATTGCTTCTCGATCAGCTCTGCTGACGGAAATGCGTATCCTGTCGCGAAGATTACTGGGTCAATCTTCTCGGCAGTTCAGTTTCCCAACGAAATCCTTAGCTGCACCGGGGTGTTCGATGTTGGGCGCCCCGGTGCACCGTCCACCAACCTGACCTCCGTTTTTCGCCGCTTGCAAACTAGCAGTTGCAGACTGAAATCCCGCGCGACGAATGGGCGCCGCGTTACGAATTCATTGAATTGTAGTTATTGTGTGTCTACAGCCCTCACCGTGTGGGCATCCCGCCGCTCATGAACCCGTCGCCATTCAAACCAGTGACATCACCACCCGACACGCATACCGTCACCTCCAAAATCGATGCAGACTCTCGTCCAACTGGCTCCCGACGCCGTCGCTGGAGCCCCAAAGGATTGATCGTGGGTTTAATCGTGATCGTGGCCTGTGTCTTTGTCATGGGAAGTTTCCTGCGGCGTCAGAGTGAGTCCGCAGTCGACGTCACGGGGGCCACTGGTGAAGAAAGTATCGATAGCGGACAGGGGCACCCCGACTTCGCAGCGCAAGTTGCCAACGTCGTCGCGGGTGATTCAACACGTTTGCTATTCGCCGACGTCCCAATCTCTGATGGCATGTTGCAGGATTTGCCGGTGCAGCTGCTGACCGGTCTCGACACGGTAGTTGCCGACCAAGGTGTGGTGACCGACGAAGGGCTCACCGCATTAGCCAAACTGCCAGGGTTGGAACAACTGCGTCTGCGGCACTCACCGATCACCGATGCAGGTGTCGCCGCGTTGGTGGGCTGCGAAAAACTATGGCTGCTCAATCTGCCGCAGTGTCAAGTGAGCTCCAAGGGGATTGAATCTCTAAAAAAAGTAACTGCCTTAACGCAACTTCGACTGGGCTCACCCCGACTTGGCAATGAGGCCTGCACAGCGATTGCCGAGCTGAAATCACTGCGGGGGCTGCACCTGATCGGCGTGCCCGTCACTGACGAGGGACTGCAGACGCTCGCGAGTCTGCCGCATTTGGACTCTCTGTATTTGGACGATTGCGAAGTCACCGAGGCGGGTTGGGATTGGCTTTTCCAGCATCATCCCCAACTCCACGTGCATGTCGATCAAGCACATCACGACCGCGACCCCAACTTGCATTCGCACTGACCATCGTCGAACGATGACACCGCCTGTCGTGAGCAGGCTGCCGCTCGAGGGCGCCGTCCGTCGTGAGCCCCCAAAGTCCTTCGGCTCCGGCGGATATCACTGTGCGGCGATAGAAAATTCACAAAATTTGGCGATGTAGGAATCCCCTCCATAGAATGGGCAATTATGGCTAACTTGTTAACATCGGAATATTTCGCCTAGTTGACGCAATGCTTTCAAGTCTTAAACTCTCCCCAAATTGCCTCGTCGAGCGACGAGCATTACCCCATCCCCCCATTTTGGTGAGAATTCGATGATTCGTACGATCCTGGCAGTTGCTTTGCTCGCCGTTGTTGGCAGCGTTGTTGCTCCTCAAGCCGAAGCCGGCTTTTTCCACAAGAAGCGTTCGGCTTGTGCCCAACCTACTTGCTGCCCAGCTCCAGCACCAACCTGCTGCCCAGCTCCGGAACCAGTTTGCTGCCCTGAGCCAGCACCTGTTTGCTGCCCCGAGCCAGCACCAGCACCAGTATGCTGCCCCGAGCCAGCACCTGTTTGCTGTCCTGAGCCAGCACCAGTTTGCTGCGAGCCTGCACCTCGCTGCGGTCTGTTCGCACGCCTGAAGGCCAAGTGCGCTGCTCACAAAGCATCTCGCAGCTGCTGCGACCCTTGCGCAACTCCCGCTCCTTGCTGCTACTAATCCGTACTGGATTGACCCCAAGCTAGAGCGATCTAAGAAAAGCGGGCGACATTTTCGGATGTCGGCCGCTTTTTTATTGCGCCTGCGGCTCTTTCACGTTGTCGTTTCTCGGTGAGGCGATTCTAATTCGACCCGCAACGATCTTTCACCGAACCTTTTTCCGACACTTCTCTTTAGACAAGTTATGGTCCGCTACAACCCCAACGAGATCGAACCCCGCTGGCAAGCGTATTGGGAAACCAATCAAACTTTTGCCACGCCCGACCTCTCCGACGCATCCGGCGACGTCGTCAAGCGTTACGTCCTCGATATGTTTCCATACCCGAGTGGCGATGGGTTGCACGTCGGTCACCCGGAAGGATACACCGCGACGGACATCGTCTCGCGATTTGCCCGCGCCCGCGGTGAATTCGTACTGCATCCGATGGGCTTTGATGCGTTCGGTCTGCCCGCCGAGGAGCATGCCATTCGAACGGGGGAGCATCCGCGAGTACAAACCCAGCGGAATATAGATAACTTCACTCGTCAACTGAAAATGTTGGGATTCAGCTATGACTGGAACCGCGTTTTGGCCACGACCGACGAGGGCTACTTTCGCTGGACCCAGTGGATTTTTCTGTTGCTCTACGACACGTGGTTCGATACCACAGGGCAGAAAGGCCGCCCGATTTCGGAGTTACCCATTCCGGCGGAGGTCGAGTCTCAAGGAGAGCGCGCGATCGAACTGTACCGCGACTCGCGACGATTGGCTTACCAGGACGACGCATTGGTGAATTGGTGCGCCAAACTGGGCACGGTATTGGCCAACGAAGAAGTCGTCGATGGCAAGAGCGAAGTGGGAGGTCATCCTGTCAAACGCATTCCGCTGAGGCAGTGGATGTTGCGAATCACCGATTACGCTGAGCGCCTGATTGATGGACTCGAGGATTTGCAGTGGCCTGCGGGCATCAAGAAGCTCCAATCAGACTGGATCGGGCGCAGTACCGGTGCGGAGGTGGACTTTTACCTGCAGCCGGGCGCCCACCCGACCGATGCTGCGTCTGACGCAACTGCAAACGACGCTGCGCGCGGACCGTATGTGGCCTGGAAACGCGAGCGGGCTGCCAACGGATTCCCGACCCAACCCGGTCGTGATGCGCTGCGTGTGTACACGACGCGACCCGATACGCTATTTGGAGCCACGTACATGGTGGTTTCGCCGGAACATCCTTTAATCGATCTTCTGGTGAGCCCCGAACGCAAAGCCGAAGTGGATGCCTACCGCGAGCAGGCTTCGTTTAAGAGTGATCGCGAACGCACCGAGGGCGATCGCAAGAAGACAGGGGTCTTCACCGGCACCCACGCGATCAACCCGGCCGATGGGCGGTCGATCCCCGTCTGGGTCGCCGACTATGTTTTGGCCGGATATGGAACCGGCGCGATCATGGCGGTGCCGGCGCATGACATTCGCGATTTTGAATTCGCCGTTGCCTTTGATCTGCCAGTGATCGCAGTGGTCGATCCACCAGCTGAACATGCTCAACGCGAGGAAATCCTCGCAGGCCGAGCATGTTTCGTGGCCGAGGGCGTCGCAATCAATAGCGGGCAATACGATGGCAAAACCACCGACGAGGTGAAATCACATCTGACATCTTCGCTGGTTGAGCAGGGTCTCGCACGTCAAGCCGTCAATTACAAACTTCGGGATTGGCTGTTCAGTCGCCAGCGATTTTGGGGTGAGCCATTTCCCATTTTGCACGAGCTGGACAACGAAGGTAATCCGACCGGCATCAAACGCGGCGTTCCCGAACACCAACTGCCCGTCACGCTTCCAGAACTCGAAGATTTCAAACCGCACGGCCGGCCAGAACCGCCGTTGGCCAAGGCCGATGACGATTGGTTGATCGTCGAGCTTGATGGCAAGCGATATCGCCGCGAGACCAATACGATGCCGCAGTGGGCGGGATCGTGTTGGTACTATCTGCGTTACATCGATCCCCACAATCGTGAGCGTCTGATTGATCCTGAACTCGAACGCGCCTGGATGCCAGTTGATTTGTACGTCGGCGGCGCCGAGCATGCCGTATTGCACCTGCTCTACTCACGATTCTGGCACAAAGTGCTCTATGATCGCGGATACGTCACTTGCCCCGAACCATTTGGACGGCTCGTCAATCAAGGCATGATCCTCGGCGAAGTGGAGTTCACTGGCTATGTCGACGGGGATGGCAATCCAGTTTCGACGCAGCACGTTCGCCGTGATGCCGAGGGCAACCGGGTAAACAAGGACGGGCGCGCCGTGGAATCTGTCAAAATTGCCGAAGGCGATGTGCAGAAGAAGGGCGAAGGATTTGTCTTAGTCTCGGATCCAGCGATTAAAGTCGACAGTCGCGCCTTCAAGATGAGCAAGACTCGCGGCAACGTAGTCAACCCTGATGGTGTTGTCCGCGATTTCGGTGCCGATTCGTTGCGACTCTACGAGATGTTCATGGGACCGCTGGAGGCGACCAAACCTTGGGTCATGAACGGCGTTGGCGGTGTACGCGGATTTCTCGACCGGGTTTGGCGTTTGGTCGTCGATGAAAAAGCCGACGAGTTATGCGTCAGCGATGCAGTCGTCGACACGCCTTGTGACGAAGATCAGCGACGCGTACTGCACCAGACCATCCGCAAGGTCACCGAAGATACCGAGTCGATGAGTTTCAACACTGCGATCGCGAAAATGATGGAATTCTCCAATCACTTCACACGCAGCGAAACCCGACCCCGCGAGGCGATCGAAACGTTCCTGGTCCTGCTCAATCCCTATGCGCCTCACCTGTGCGAAGAATTATGGCGTCTGCTGGGCCATGACGAGTCCATCGCACTGCAGCCATGGCCGCAATGGGACGAGGCGGCGTTGGTGGAGTCCAGTATCGAAATCCCAGTACAACTCAATGGGAAGTTGAAAACAAAGATCAACGTTTCACCAGACGCAACCCAAGATCAAATGATCGCCGCCGCCATGGCGAGCGAACTGGTTACCCTGGCAATCGATGGCAAACAGGTCGTAAAGAAAATTGCGGTGCCCGGCCGGATGGTGAATCTCGTCGTCAAATGAGTCCTCCGGATCGTCCGGTATTCCGTTTTCGCGAGCTTCCGCATAGTCGGTCGACGACGTAGCCGCCCGGCTATGTTCGTCTGACCTGCTGTGATGTCAGTCGGATACCAATCGCCCCAGTCCAATCGCTCCAGTCCAATCGCCCCTTCCAATGCCGTCGTGGTAGACTATTGCCATCCACTCCGCCTTTGGGCTCCCCCACCTCCCGTTAAACTTTTGGGATTGTTGATGATGACACGCCGCACGAACTTTTGGATACTACCACTACTACTACTCGCTTCGATGACGAATGCGACGGCAACACAAGCCGCCGACTCAGCTGAACCTGTGAAGGTTGAACTGATCGATGCCGGCAAAGCTCCCCTCCAACCCATCCGCTATGCACCGCGTGTTGGCGAGACACAATCCGCTGTCATGACGATCTCGATCGACATGAAGATGTCCATCGCGGGCAACGCGATGCCTGCTCAAGATATCCCAGCGCAAAAAGTAACGTTCGATACCACCGTCGAGAACATCAGTGAGGACGGTGATATTACGTTTAGCTTCATCTATACCGGCGCCGAGGTGATTGACGATCCGAACAATCCATCCCCCATGGCCCCGATGCTCAAAGAGATGATCAAGTCACTGGTAGGTGCCACTGGCTCGGCGAACGTAACCGATCGCGGGATAACCAAATCAGCTGATTTTAATATCCCTGAAGGCATGGCACCGCAGATGAAGCAGATGCTCGATGGCATGAAAGAGTCGATGAATCGGATTAGTTCACCGGTACCGAGTGAACCGATTGGACTGGGTGCCAAGTGGAAGGTCACGCAAAAGCTAGTCGCCAACGGAATGCACATGGTGCAAACATCCACGCATGAAATCGTGAAGCTGGGCACGGGCGGCTTTACCATGAAAATCGATGTCGCTCAAAGTGCGGAACCCCAGGAAATTAAGAACCCCGCGTTGCCCCCGGGAACGATTTTGAAATTGGCATCGCTGGATACCGATGGACAAGGCACCTCGCAGATCGAAACGCGATCCTTGATTCCAGTCCAGTCCTCGCTAACGATTGCCAGCAAGTCCACGATGGACGTGGAGATGGCGGGTCAGAAACAGCAGATGACCACTGACGTGAAGATGGGAATGGAACTGGAGACGCTCCGCTAACCCAGCTCCATTGCACTCTCTAGGACGTCCAGTTGCACTACGGATTTGCCAGCTTACTGCCGCCTTTGATCGCGATCGCGTTGGCACTGCTGACGCGGCGGGTCTTGCTGCCGCTGGCGGCAGGCGTGCTGGTAGGCGCCGGGCTGCTGGCTCGGGCGACCCCAGATGGCAGCTGGGGGATGGACACGCTTCAGATTTTCAGCGACCGCATCATGGGATCGATTACCGATCCTGACCACCTCATGGTGCTGGCGTTCACCTTGCTGTTGGGCATGATGGTGGGGGTGATTGAAGTGGCGGGATCGATGCGGCGCGCGATCGCTCAGCTGGCACGGCGAGTCAAGGATCGCAAGGGGGTGCAGACGCTGATCGCAGCGACAGGTCTGGCTGTATTTTTTGATGACTATGCGAACACCCTGTTGGTGGGTGGCACGATGCAGTCGACGTCCGATCGATTCGGTCTCTCCCGCGCAAAACTCGCATATTTGGTTGACTCGACCGCAGCCCCCGTCGCGGGGCTGGCGTTAGTCAGCACCTGGGTGGCCACAGAGCTGAGTTATCTCCAAGCAGGGATCGACGCATCCTCGTACGCTGATTCATCATCCATTCGGGTATTTGATTTCTTCATCCAAAGCATTCCCTATCGCTTCTATCCTTGGTTTGCATTGGCCTTGGTGTTCATCATCGCTCGGACTGGCTGCGATTTTGGACCCATGAGAGTGGCTGAACAGGAGGCCTTGGAGAAACTCCGGAAGCGTTCCAACGACGTGTCTGAGCCGGTTGCTGTCGATGACACGCAGCACCAAACCCAAGACTCCACGTCACGATTCTCAACATGGCAGGACGCGACGGCCTCACTCGGTCCCATCGCCATTTGTTTGATCGCTGTACTTGCCACATTGATGATCACCGGCAGTCGTGATGCCGAGTTGACGCTGAGCCACTCCACCGCCATGAGCCAACTCCAGTGGGCGGGCGACGTGATCGGTTCAGGGGATTCCTATTTGGCTCTGGTGATCGGTGGCGGCAGTGGACTCGTTGTCGCCGCGGTGCTTGCATTGGTTCTCTCGCGTCTGTCGTTCGTTCGGCTCGGCCAGGGACTGCTCGATGGTGCATTGCAGATGATGCCAGCCATATCCGTCCTATGGCTCGCCTGGGCACTCTCGGCGATGACCGGTCGGGAGGCACTCGATACGGGCGGCTACCTATCGAGTGTCCTGAGTGACCAGATTGACTTGCGTCTGCTACCTACCTGCGTGTTTTTGCTTGCCGGCGGAATTGCATTCGCTACCGGGACCAGTTGGGGCACGATGGCGATCGTGACACCAATCGCCGTCAGCCTGGTGCTGGATATGCAAGCGAACGTGACTCCCGCTGTCGGCGAGATGGCTGTCAATTCACCTTTGGCCCTGGCCACCTTCAGCAGTGTCCTGGCAGGCGCGATCTTCGGTGACCACTGCTCACCGCTTTCTGACACGACCGTCCTATCGAGCCGTGCGTGCGGCTGCGACCACCTTCTGCACGTCCGCACGCAGATTCCTTACGCCCTGTTGGGAGGAGCTGTCTGCATTATCACCGGCACTCTGCCGGTGGCCTGCGGAGTTCCTGTGTGGGTATGTCTCGGAGCTGGACTTTTGTGCTTGTTCGTCGCAGTCCGCTATTGGGGCAAGCGTCCGTTGTGACGCGTAGCATCTGCTCACATGATTTGTCTCAATCGCGATGTTTCCAATCGCCATCACCGACGTCCTCGCGAAAAAAGTCTCGGTGGACGGTATCTACGAGAACTGCTGTCCATGTGCCGATCAAGGCCAGCCAGATGACAATCGAGAGGATTCTCTTCTAGGCAAACGGGAACTCGACGGGGAATGGGGGTCGAGGCGCACCTACAGTTGGCGAGTCATGAAGATGGCGCCTGACGCGTAGGACTCGTCGATCGTGACCGCCGTTGAGGAGAGGAAGCCCATTCTCTCCCAAAATCCAGCGGCCTGTTGCACCGCGACCAAAGACATCGTTCGATACCCATGAGCCAACGCGACTGAAGTCAGGTGGTGAAACAGGGCTTGGGCGACGCCGCGACCTGTGGACCCCTGTTGCACGGCGAGATCATGAACATAGAGATTTGCGGAAGGGGCCCATCGCTCTGAGTTGACCCTCCCCAGCACCGCGACGCGATCGGGGGGATACGGATGGGCGAGACAGTACGCATGAACCAAGTTGTTGCTACCCGTGGCCACGAAGCATGTGGCAGGCGATTGCGTTAACTTGGACCGCATCACTACCTCGGACTCAGGTGCGAACTCATAATAGACTTCGCTCTGGATGCGCATGATCGCCCCCCAGTCGGTCTCAATAATCTCGCGGCAATGGTGTAGATGCGTTTCGATGAGCTGGTTTCCTTCGTTATTGACTGATCCTTTGCCGGCCTGTCCAACCGACACATTGGGCTTGAGGAACACGTGCGGCATCGCCTGGCAAATTTGTCGAACAGCTGGTACCACCTGAAACGGTTCCAAACGCGACGCTCTCACGATCGCGGCCCGCCATCAATCTGGTACCGCATAAGCACGCAGGAACATCGTCACGAGCTCCTGAATGTATTTCTTTGCGGGGGTGCGATGGGTGCGTTTCTTGACACCAAATAACCTTGGCCAGAAGGCGTACGACAAGAGCAGACCGACGAGATGTTCGGCAGCAATCTCGGCGTTGTCGACATGCAACTGCCCAGCCTCATTCGCTGCGGCCAACCAAATTGCGAGTTGCTTGTCCAATTGGTTGGTCTGTTCGGTCAATAGGCGGCCGAGTTCGGGTGATGTTAACATGCGTGACATCACCACCCTGGCCAACGCTTGGAAGTCGTCGTCGCTAACAGAGCGGGTGACATGCGTTGAGATATCGACCAACTGCGCCGACAGATCCGCTTCGCAGTCATACTCAAATGTCGAAATCACACCGACACGCTCCACCAACTGTTCGACAATGTTGTCAAACAATTCGTCTTTGCTGGAGAAGTGGTTGTATACCGTCCGTTTGGACACGCCAGCGGTCTCAGCGATCTGGTCCATGCTGGTGTTGTCGAACCCCGCCGTCTGAAATTCGCTCATCGCAGCTTCGATGATCAATCGTCTCTTGCGGTCGGTCATGCGTTCAATCATTGACTTGTGTGGCCACTCTTTTGAGGAATCGACATCTTTCCGGGGTGCACTGGTCAGTTTACTTTGCCGTTGACCAAGTAAACCGAAGGGTGTACTTTTGGATGAGGCAAGTACGTTTTGATCGGAGGGGAGATCCAGTGAGCCGATGCAGCATAACCAAATTTAGCACGCACGAGGAAACCGGGACGGCGGCTTTCGATTCCCGTTTCATCCCCGCTTTCCTGGTGCTGCTGGCCCTCGGTGGTTGCATGCGGGATCCGGTCGTGTATCCGCCCAAGCCACCACGACCGGTGACGACCATGTTGCTTCGAGAAGAGGTTCCCGATTCAACGAATGTGGTTTCCGGCAGCGTCAAGTCGTGGAAAACGGAGTCCATGGGTTTTGAGGTCTCGGGGCGGGTCGAGTGGGTTTTGGAGCCCGGCAAGAACGTTTTTGGATTGGTAAAAGACGTCGACGGAATAGTGATTTCGCCAGGCACTCCACTTGCGCAAATCGACCCGGATCGCTACGAAGTCGCTCTTGAGTCGGCAGCTGCCGCATTGCAGGTCGCCAAACTTGAACACGAGGTCGCGTTGATTCGCAAAGAGGAGTCAATCCCTTCGGATATCCAGTCAGCCAAGTCAGATTTGGAGTTGGCAAAGCTCGACTTCGCCCGTGCGAAGAAATTGGAAGATCAGAATGCGCTGTCACAGGCGGAATTCGACCTCGCTGAGAACCGGATGCTGAATGCTCGCGATCGACTGACATCTCTCGAGGCGATGCTGAAGCAATCCGATGCGGAGGCGCAATCGGCACTCGCGAAGATCAAGCAGGCCGAGCAAGGATTGCGAGACGCGAAACGCGATTTAGAAAACACAACGCTCTACGCTGCCTATCGGGGTCAGGTCTCGTCCGTCGAAGTGGTCCCCGGCAGCGTTGTCAGCGCTGGATCGCCGGTACTGAATCTACAGATGATGGATCCGATCAAAGTTGAGATTGAAGTATCCGGTGAGCAGTCGCGACAACTGCAGCTCCGTCAAGAGGTGCCGATATCATTCATCACCGACGAGGATCAGCCTCATGAAATGCGGGCGTTGGTTTATGTCGTGGCTCCCAGTGCCGATCCAGCGACGCGCACGTTCACTGTGACACTCTTGGTGCTCAACACCCAGTCTCGTCCGAAACTGCCCGCAGCAGCATGCGGTACCAGTGCTGCCCGCACGCAGGACGTGTGGCCTCTGGATGTTCGCTCCGTAATCGGCGCCCAGCGAAAGCTGAACGATGTCCACACCGACTCATTCTTTATCGAGGAGGACGCGATTGAGACGAATGAAGAAGGTTCGTTTGTGTGGCTTTTGTCCGACGTACAAACGGGAGACGAGATCCCTGAAGTGGCCTCGGTGACGAGGCGGCAGGTGGAGTTACTCGATCTGCGTATTCCGTATCTGGGCAACTGGGTCTTTCGAGAGGTTCGTTTTCACGACGAGCCACCTCCGCTGGGCCTGCTTGCAGGGCAATTGGAATTTCCCGATGGTGCCCGCAACGATTGGGATGGGACGTCTTTGGTTTTCGATTCGGGTCCTCAATGGATGCTGCGACCAGGCGACCTGGTCCGCGTCAATCTAAGCAGTCAATCGCCCGCCGCTGGCTACTTCGTTCCGGTAGAGGCGATCTACGAGGAATCGGGCCGAACATACTTATTTGTGGTCGCGCAGCAGGACGGTGTGACAATCGCTCGCAAGACTTTGGTCAACACCATGATTCGAGACAACCTCAAGACAGGATCCAAGATTCAGATCACCCCTGCGACGCCCCATGACCTTGACGCGGAGACGCAGATTGTTGTCGGCGGGGTGCACTTTCTTCAAAATGGTGAACGGATCGCTGTTCAGAACGGAGTATCACAATGAGTCTGGCTGCGGTTGCCGTGAAGTACAAGTCAATCGTGATCTCACTCGTCGTGATGCTAATGGTGTGGGGAACGATTACATTTTTCTCGATGCCTCGTCGCGAGGACCCAGAGTTCACGATTCGTGTCTGTGTGATTTCGACCCATTGGCCCGGGGCGCCCGCCCGCAAAGTAGAAGAACTGATCACCGATAAAATCGAGCAGGCAGTCGTCAGCCTGGAAGAAGTCGAGACAGTCCGCTCAACGTCTCGCACGGGACAATCAACGATTTTCGTCGAGGTTGCCGACGATATCCCGCCAGCGGACATCCAGAACGTGTGGGACAAGGTACGCGCTCGAGTTTCGCTGGCACCGATGCCCGATCCCTCAATCCGCCCGGTGGTTAACGACCAGTTCGGTGACACAGCCGTCTTACTATTGGCGGTTCATCAGATACCTGTGTTCGAGAGAGAGACTGTCTCCGAGCGTGATCGGTACACGCCCCGGCAACTGGAACAATTCGCTGAGACAATCGAGGATTCGTTGCGATTGCTGCCGGGCGTAGCCAAGGTGGAGAAATTCGGTGTCCGCAGTGAAGCAATTTTCATTGAAACAGACGTGGGGAATTGGGCTCAACAAAAATTGACAACCCAGGAACTCGAGCGATTGGTGTCGCAGCGAAATATCATCCAACCGGGCGGACAAATCTCTGCCGAAGCAGGCTATTTTTCTGTCAAACCAGGTGGCGAATTTGATGCCGTTGACGAAATCAAACAAATCTCCGGCATCGTCAATGGCGGCGATGCCGATACCGAGGGGAACAATGTTTATCTGTCTGACCTCGGCTTGAGTGTCAAGCGTGACTACGAAGATCCGCCTGGATACATCTGTCGCTTTGGCGACCACGAGACGTCGTCTCCGGCAGTGATGGTTGCCGTCACGATGCGGTCTGGCGAGAATATTGTGGATGTCTGCAATGCTTCCAAACAACGTGTGGCAGCACTCATCGAGTACGAGAAACGACTGCCACCGGACATCGCGGCAACCCCCGTCTCCGATCAATCCGAGAACGTGCAAGCCAAGATCAGCGAAGTGATCGTCAATGTGATCGAAGCGATTTTGATTGTGATTGCCGTGGTGTATCTCGTGGTGGGATTCCGCACATCTTTCGTGATGGCCGCCAATATTCCGGTAGTCGTGATTGCCTCGATCGGTTTGATTTCGATTATGGGCGTTCAGCTTGAACAAATCTCGCTCGCCGCCATCATCATCTCGCTGGGTCTCCTGGTAGACAACTCGGTCCAGGTGTGTGACCAAGCCCGCACGAACCAGATCGCCGGCATGTCTCCGTACCGGGCGGCGATCGAAGGTGCCAATACCCTCGCAATTCCAATGCTGGTTGGCACCCTCACGACAATGGCAGCGTTTATCCCAATGATGTTCACGCTCGAAGGTGGGGGCAAAGAGTACGTCTATAGTTTGCCGGTGACGGTCTCAACGACGCTGGCATTGAGTTGGGTGTTGGCGATGACGTTATGTGTGATTCTCGCCGGAAGGTTTATCCGTGCCCCACGCAGTGACGCCCCAGCATCGCCTCCGGTGCGTTGGGCATACGCGGTACAGGCGTACTTGCCCAATCGTCTGCGTCGATCTGTTGCGAAGCCTCTCAAGTCATCATCGCACGAAAGTTGGATCCAGCGTCTGTATGGCGTTCTGGCAACGCTCGCAGTGCGATTCAAATGGACCACACTCGTCGCCACGACTGTATTATGCGTGGCGATCATGACCTTGCCCGTAAGTTCTGAATTTTTCCCCGAGGCAGCCCGTGATCAGTTTGCTGTCAACGTCACGTTGCCTGAGACGGCAACGATGGAACAGACCGATCAGGTAGCAAAGCGTGTGGAACAGCTGATCCGCAAACTCAGCAAGGTGGAAGGCGACGTCGGTGAAGACATGGAAACTGTGAGCGGACAGCACCGACTGCGTGCGATGCGCACCCTGGTTGGTGGTGGCGGCTCGCGCTGGAACTTGTCATGGAACCCCGAGCCGCCCGCTCGCAACTTTGCTGAGATTCTCGTCCGTACCCAGGATGGGCGATACAGCGCCGACTATGTCGAAGAGGTGCGCATCGCCTGTTTGCAAGGCAATCGGCACCGTGGTATCGAGCCGATTGTCGGTGCCCGGGTCACACCGGTAAAACTCTCGTTAGGTCCGCCAGCGGACCCGCTCGTGTTTCGCATTGTGGGTAACGGATTTGCGGACCCCACCGTGCTGCGTGATATCAGCGGCCGCTTAAAACGCCTCGTTGCATCTCAGCCTGAAACCTGGAACGTCAACGATTCGTGGGGCATCAATGGCTACCAAATCCAAGTGGACGTCGACCGAGATCGGGCAACTTTGGCCGGGGTAACCAATGCGCAGGTGGCCAAAACGCTCAATTCCTACTACTCGGGATTGAGGCTAACGACGTTCCGTGAAGGTGATCACCAAGTTCCAGTCTACTTCCGATTGCGTCGTGAGGGCCGGCAGTCGATCCGTGGACTTCCGGAAGCATTCGTCGAAGGCGACAAGGGTAAAGTGCCACTTTCGACACTGGCCAATTTTCGCTTTTCTTGGGAGCCCGAAAAAATACAACGACGCGATATGAACCGCGTTATCGAAGTCTCAGCGAGAATGTTGCCGGGCGTCACCGGAAATGATGTCGTCGAGCGAGTGTTGGCATCGCCGGGGATGCAGGAACTCACCGCTTCGTTGCCCGCCGGGTACTGGATCGAAGCGGGCGGGGCGTATGAGGAAAGTCAAAAATCGGGCGGACAGATGATGTTGTCTTTCGCCGTATCGTTTGTCCTGATCGTTCTGTGTCTGATCTTTCAGTACAACGGTTGGAGCAAGCCATTGATGGTTCTGTGCACGCTGCCACTGGCCCTCGTGGGAGCTTGGTTGGGGCTTTCGATCACCGACAACTCACTCGGCTTCATGCCCCAGCTCGGCATCCTAGCCTTATTCGGAATTGTATTGAACACTGCGATCATCTTCGTCGAGTTTGCAGATATCCTGATCGCTGAGCGGCAATCGGCTCAACGTCCTGAGCTCGATCGGCAAACGTTTCAACAATGTCTAATCGATGCAGGAAAACAGCGAATGCTACCAATTTTCCTGACCACGGCCACGACGGTCGGCGGACTGCTGCCGTTAGCGATAGCCGGCGGACCACTTTGGACCGGCTTGGCGTGGTGCATGATTATCGGGTTGTTGTTCACAACGGCGTTAACGCTATTCGTACTACCCGCGCTATATGCCGTCCTGGTAGAAACGTTCGGCATCAAGCCGATTGCAGTTCCCTTCACCGAGTGAACTTCAATCCTAGCGGAGGTCGTCACGACGCTCAAACTCCAGCGGGCAACGCCTCTGGGTTACCGTGTGTGGTAAACTCGTCGAACCTCGAACGTTACCAATACGTTCGGATCGAAAAGCTCGATCCTGATGGCTTGCCTCCATCGAATGCAGACGCGAGATGCGCCATACCAATTCACCTTCCGACCATAACTAGCATGCCCTCAAAAACACTCGACGACAAGCTCGCTCGCATTCAAAAAGACTCTGCGTGCGACGAGTTTATCTTGGCTGATGCCAAAGATGCCGATATGGCGTTTGGAATTGCAGCAACGGGAAAAGACCGAGAAACAGGGCAGTTCCGAACCCTTCAGCAGTTCCGCGAGATCATTCGGCAGAACACTCAGCAGGGTCTGATCGATATCATGCTGATGAGTGTGAGCACCAACGAAGTGCTCACGATCGATGAACGTCTATTCGATGCATCGGGCGTCACGCCTGCGATTCGCGCCAACGATACCACGGAGATCTGGTTAGCTCGTGGGGGCGTCTATGGTAAAGAGCCGTCGCAGCCCTTTCGTTCTGCCCTGCTCGAGCATGCCCAGTGTGGAAAAGCGGATTGCCTGCCAAGTGAACGCCAACTCGGCGCCGATTTGGGTCTCTACTCAGTTACCTTCAACAACGATACCGTCCATGACGCGCGAACATTGGCCGCTTATCGCGAGTTCTGCCTCGAGGCCGAACGGAAAGAGTTTCGGCACTTCCTGGAGATCTTCGATCCAAACTGTCCAGTCAATCCGATCGAAGATGTCGGAGCTTTTGTCAACGATCAGATCGTCCGGACACTCGCGGGAGTCGCCCGGCGCGGACGCCCCCTGTTCTTGAAAATGGTTTACCACGGTCCGGCAGCGATGGACCAACTGGTGAGTTACGACTCGTCAATCGTCGTGGGAATTCTGGGTGGTTCCTCAGGCACCACCTTTGATGCATTCCATCAACTCTGGGAAGCTAAGAAGTACGGTGCTCGCGTGGCGTTGTACGGCCGGATGATTAACAACTCCGAGCATCAACTTAGCTTTATCAAGCACTTACGATATCTCGCCGATGGGCAGTTGAACGACGCCGCTGAAGCGGTCCGATCGTATCATAACGACCTGGAGAGTCTCGGCATTCGGCCATTCCGATCTCTTGAAAATGATATGCAGGCAACCAACCGATTCTTCGACTATTCAAGTCGTACGAAAGCGACAACCTCAGTCGGTGTTCAGCAACCCAGTGACCTGGAAGTGGTGATTGCCGGCCATATCTGCTTGGACATTGTCCCTGAGTTTCCAGAGGATTACTCAGTCGCCAGCGCGAACACGCTCATTGAGGCCGGCAAGTTAAAGGTAGTCGGTCCGGCAACTCACCTGACCGGCGGTTGCGTCGCCAATACGGGTCTTACCCTTCACCACCTTGGTGTGCGGACGTCCTTGATGGGCAAGATTGGTGACGATTCATTCGGACGCGACATACTTAGCATCCTAGAGGAAACCGATAGCGACCTTGCCCAGCAGATGATTGTCGCCAACGGGGAGCATACAAGTTACTCGATTGTCATTATGCCGCCGGGCGTGGATCGTTCATTTTTGCATTTCCCCGGTGCGAACGACACGTTTTCTTCCGATGACGTCGAGTTAGACCAGCTCGGTGGGGCGAAGCTATTTCATTTTGGCTACCCACCGCTGATGCAGCGGTTCTGGCAGGACGGTGGCGTTGAAATGGCCAAGCTGTTTCGCCAAGTGAAAGATCAAGGGCTCACGACCTCCCTCGATATGGCGATGCCCGATCCAAACGCTCCCACAGGAAAGATCAATTGGACGGTGTGGCTCGAACGCGTCCTGCCGCATGTAGATTGCTTCATGCCGAGCCTCGACGAAATACTGTTCATGCTCGCCCCAGAACATGATGATGAGACTGATCTCGTCGGGCACGATGGGCACATCGAGTCACTCCATCGCGATCTGCTCAGCCGCACGGCTGATCGTTTACTCGCGTTTGGGACGGGTGTCGTGCTCTTCAAACTCGGCGACCAGGGACTTTATTTAAAAACGACATCGGACGCGAGTCGGATTACTCGCGTTTTCAGTGCTGGCGAATTTGATACCAACGAGTGGGTTGGCCGCGAACTTCACGCACCCTGTTTCGATGTGAGGGTTAAGTCCACCAATGGCGCCGGAGACCGCACGATCGCTGGCTTCCTCGCCGCCCTCGCCCGCAACGCCAACCCATCAGCGGCACTCGAAATGGCGGTCGCCGTAGGCGGTATGAGTGTTGAAGCGTCCGGTGCGAATTGCGAGGAACTTTCGTTTGAGGCAATCGCCCACAGAGTCCGCACGGGATGGAAACAGCGTCGCCCGGTACGTGGATTTGTACCGTCACCCAATCGCAACGAGTCGGGCGGTTGGATGGGCGAACACGACCGGGAGCTCGCCAAGACCATAGCAGGTCGCTGAGAATGACGCCCCACGCCCACGAGCTGCAGGCATCACGCTGACCGGACGGTGGGGCGTAAGGAGTCTGTTGGTCCGGAATCTTCAGCAACACATTGAAACTGGCACTTTATTTGCACCTTAATCGTTGAACGTCACACGTTCTGAAGCGAACCGACGTGAGCCCGCTGTCATAGAAAGGGACCGAAAAGATGGTGCAAGTAAGTAGACGAGACGAGAGTGATGCCGATGTGCCGTTGAGCGAGCGCGGCAAGGGCGAGAATATGACCCTGGACGAACGTTCTCCTGCGAGTGTGTTTGGGCTGGTTGGCTTGAGCTACCTGGTCGTTCTGTTAGTGGTTGCCCTCGCCTTCGGCGTATGGTTTTATCTGTAAGTTGCGTCCCCCGATTGGAAGGTTGAGGTCATGCGAGCGGCTTGTTTAGTAGCGGAGTATGAGTCGCATCAAGCGGCTAAAGTTGGTTTAGAGGTGCTGCGTAAGGCGGATTTCCATGCCGATGCGATATCGGTTGCTTGGAAGGGACACACCCGAGCGCTCGATAAAGTGGACCGGAGCGGCGCGGCCTACAGCGACGTCGGCGTCGAACGGTCGATGGAGATCGGGGCGGGAATCGGTGCTTTGGTGGGCACACCGTTGGCCATCGGTTCGGTCATGGGTCCCATCATGATCGCGGGACCACTCGCAGCTCTCGCTGGGGGGGCTGCCCTTGGTGCCGTCATGTCGGAAGCGGGCAAGCTCGCAAACTCCTCCCAAGTTGACTCCGATCGTGTCAACTCGCGCGGACTCTTCGCGATGGCCAATCATTTTGGAATCAATTCGCATTCGGCAGCCAAGTACGAGCAGCGGATAGACGATGGAGCCATCCTGTTGATTGTCACGAGCACCCCGCCTCGGCTCGATGAAGCCCAAATGTCGCTCAAGACGACTGGACCGGCGAGTCTGCAGCGATTTGAATTCGATCGCGCCGGCAGTGCCGCACGCTGAGACAGATACGGTGCACGGACCCGAGTGCAGACTAAATTTCTTAAAGAGCCTCCAAGTGTTTCCGTCGCACGCACTTCGCTTTAATTGACTTTGCTCGTGCACACGCACGCACGTGTCGGTAGCCGATTAGGAACGGCGGCCAATCTGCATACAGTTGATGGCCAAGATGTTGACGCTGTCCTGGTCAGTTTCGATCCAGCTGATATTGCCGCGCCGGCAAGTACAGCGGAAGAGCATACGTCTGGAATCGAGACCCGCTGGCGGAGAGGCCCGCTGGTCGGAGAGGCCCGTGGTCGGACGGAAACAGGATGGCACTTTTTCTCCCGGTTCGCTATCAAGCACTGCCGCGCTGGCCACTGCGTTGTGGTGCATGACAGCTGAGATTCTAGGTGCAACCGAGGTGATCAGGCGTTCGGATTGACTGCAATTTCCCCCGGGGGCGTGATCAAACCGGATCTTGGCCGCGTGCTATTTTCCCATTCGGTGAATCCAACTCCTCGCTCCTGCCAAAGTGATCAAGTCCCATGAGATGGAAGACTTCGTCACGAATACGCAGGCACTCCGGATCATCCAGATTGCGAGGCCGCGGCAACTTGACCGGGATTACCGAGCGAATCTCAGCCGGCCGACTGCTCATCACGACGATCCGATCGGCCAACTGAACGGACTCTTCCACATCGTGAGTCACGAACAAAATCGTTTTCCGTTCCTGTCGCCAGATCTCGACCAAATCCGCTCGCATCTTCAGGCGTGTCAGGAAGTCGAGCGCACCGAGGGGCTCGTCCATGAACAAGATATCTGGATCCGACGCAAGCGCCCGCGCAATCTCGACGCGTTGATTCATTCCGCCAGAAAGATCTCGCGGATAGGAGTCCTCGAACCCTGCCAAACCAATCATTTCAATGTACCGCTGAATCGTCGCGGTGCTCTCCGGAGCAGTCCGATCACGCAGGCCAAAGCCAATATTTTCGCGGACCGTCAACCATGGAAACACGGCATTGTCCTGGAAGATGAACACTCGTCGCCGATCGGGTTTGGTGACGGGAACATCATCAACGACCACCCGCCCTCGCGACGGTGCGAGAAACCCGCAAGCGATGTTCAGCAACGTCGACTTGCCACATCCTGATGGACCCACGATGCAAATGAACTCGCCCGCTTGCACCTCCAAGTCGATCGAACGAAGCACCTGCGTGCGGGTGCCGTCCTTTGCGGGAAATTCAAGTGACAGGTCCTCAACCAAGATTTTGGGAACGACTCTATTCATCGCTTCGCCGTCCCCCGCCGGGCAAGTGCTGAATTCTCGATCCGCGCCATCGCAGAGTCCAAACCGATACCAATGATAGAGATCACAATCATCGCCGCGACGACCCGATCGTAGCGCAGATTATTGCGTGAATCGTTGATCTGAAATCCTAAACCCGATTGAACGCCGAGCATTTCCGCAGCAACCAACACGACCCACGCAATTCCGAGGGCCAACCGCAGCCCCGTCAATATTTGCGGAAGCGCCGCTGGGAGAATGACATGGAACAACATCGCAATTCCGCCAATCTCGAAATTGGTTGCCACGCGCAGATACTTTTCGTCAATCCCTTCGACGGCAGAAGTCGCCGCAGTGATGATCGGAAAGATCGACGCCAAAAAGATTAGAAATATGGCCGACAGGTCGCTCGGCTCCCACCACTTCACGCCACCGAACACCAATACGGAAATTGGCAGCCAAGCGATGGGCGAAATGGGCCTCAGCAATTGGACCAGCGGATTAAGCAATTCGCGAACCCACCGCGACCATCCGATCGCCAGCCCCAAGGGAATACCGATCACGACCGCCAGTGCGAACCCCCACATCACCCGGAAAACCGAAGCAATGATGTAACGCCACAACACTCCCTCGCGAGCCAGCTCGGCAAGCCCGGTGACGGCTAGGTAGGGTCCCGGAACATCCGTGCGCCCGTTACCCCATGTCGCCAACTGCCACAGCAACGCAAACAAGCCGATCCCTAACACGCCGAGCAGGAGCGAACGCGCCCGCATCACGGCTGAGCCTGCCAGCGAGCTGCATCCCTGTTCAGAGGATGTAGCTCCGCCGCATCCTCTGCCAGCGGTAACGTCCACACTCCGGATTTTTCAAACGTTGGGTCAGCATAATCGTCAAAGCCGAACGGATCGGCGGCTGTCACCGGTCGGAAACTGAAAAAACCCAGTCGCTCAGCGTAGCGTTGAATTTCAACAAAATCCTCGCGTGCGAGATCGAGCTGGCTATAGCGGACCCGATCAGGTGGCCGTGTCAACACAAATTTCAGCAGCTCTGGATCTTGGTTGTAGTACTCCTGCCGGGCTGCGATCAAAGCCGCTTGCATGCGTGGCGAGTGACCGAATCCCTCGGGAATCACGGTGCTGGCCGCATCGCGACTGCGTTGGCTACCCAGAGGGGCCATCCCAGCGATCAACTGGTCGTCACCCTCATCGAGCCATTTTCCTGATGCCGAGATTCCTTGGACGAGCTCCCGCACCAAATCGGGATCGCGCTCGATCAATCGCTCGGTTACCACCAAAGCACAGGAGATAAAGTTCGGCCAGATATCTTTTGTAAAATAGAGCACGCGCCCAAACCCATCCATTTCGGCTTTGGCGGCAAACGGCTCTCCCACGATGTACGCATCAAACTGTCCCGCCTGCAGTCCAGCGGGCATTTCTGGGGGCGGATAATCGATCAGGGTAATATCATCATCTGAAAACTGAAATTGATCCTTCAGTTTCTCGATCAGAATCCGCTGATTCGAATATCGATGAGGGATGGCAATGCGTTTGCCTCTCAGATCAGCGAACGTCTGGTAGGTCGATTGCGTGGGGACGACGATGGCCGTTCCATCGCGATGCCCCAGATGCACAATTTTGACCGGGGTACCTTGGCGTTGCATGACCATCGCGAGGGGCGCGAGAATGAACGCAGCATCCAAATTCCCGGCGTCGATATCTTCCGTCATCGCCGGAAAATTGGTGTATCGCCACGACACGAAGTCAGAATGATCAGGCGAATGCCGACTCACCCAGCTGGTTACTGGACATGTCAAATGACACGTGACGGGCAAATGACCGACACGCAGTGACTTGCCAACGGCAGCCTCTCCCGGTCGCGCCGAAGCGGAATTGGAACGCAGCATCCCTAAATTGAAGTGGGCATGCAGGACCGTCACCGTTACCAGGGCGATCAGGATTTTGCCAAAAGGGGCCATCGTCACCTGGTCTGACGGGCGTTCCAGCCAAGGAACTCGATATTTTTTAAGAAAAGGGTGGCTAAAGGGGCTCGAACCCTCGACCTTCGGAATCACAATCCGACGCTCTAACCAACTGAGCTATAGCCACCGTGTGCTCATTGAGAGCAGGCGTTGGAAATCGCCGCTCACGACGAGCCCAACAATATCGATTGTCCGCCGCGCGGTCAATGCCGGAGATAGGCGAAAAAAGAGGCCAATATCTGGCATTTTTTCCGTTTCTCGAACGAAAACTGGAGCGGATGTACATGAAATATGATTGAATGACTGCACACCATATTCATCACCAAGGTTTTTTGCAATCATGGCCCAGTGGGACGATTATAGCGGTGACGATTGGATGCGTCCCAGCAGCTCTCAAGAGACGCAAAAGAGCAAGAACGATGGCGCCCACGCGACCCGAGGCCACGCCCAGCGTCCGCGTCTGAAAAATTCGCCGTGGAAAATTGGTCAAATCGTAGCTGGTTTCGAACTGCTCCGCGCGATCGACTGCGGGTCACATGGGTGGGTTTATGAAGCTCGCGAAACCGAAACCGGTAAAACGGTCGCGTTGAAGCTGATCCCCACAATTGATCCGGCAGACGCGGTCCGGTCCAAGACCGGTTTTCGACGAATGTGCAAACTACGCCACCCCGGTCTGGTACGACTTTACCGGATCCTGCAGGATGACGATGCACTCGCGTTTTCGATGGAGTTGATCGAGGGCGACAACTTAGTGCAGGTACTGCGCCGCTGGAAGTCGCTGCCGCTGCACGAGAGTTGCGAGCGTCTGCTCGAGATGCTCCGTCAGGTTGGAGCGGGTTTAAATTGGATACATGCCCAACAGCTCGTCCATCGAGACATCAAACCCACCAATCTGATGATGACAAACGATGGCAATCGCTTTGTCATTGTCGATTGCGACCTCGCCGGCGAGTTCGAAGCTGAGAGTGATCCGCAGAACATTCGCAGCTACCTCATTTGGACGCCAATGTACGTGGCTCCGGAGGTGCTATTCCGCCAGTCCTACTGCCCCGCGAGCGACATTTTCAGTCTCGGCATGGTCGCTTTGGAAGCGCTGCGAATGTTTTCTTCCGCTCAGCGTCGTCGAGATCGTGACGCTTTGGAAAACTCGCCGATCCACCCGGGCGATGCGGCCACGACCGATCACGAGGATGACATGATCCCCCGCGATGAGCGGAGCAGCCAAAGCGATCGCGAATACATTATTTCGGCGATGGTCGGACTTCACTCCGATATCCCCGAATGCTTGCTCGAGTGCGTTCACGAAATGCTGTCACCTGAGGTTCCCGATCGCCCGACCGCGATGGCTGTGTCGCGTGTCGGACGTGAGAGCACGCCGCTGGTTGCGATCTCCACACAAAGCCATGCTTCCACGCGGGCGGAGAGAATCACCAAAGTTGCTCGCGCCGAGCAGCTCATTGAGTTCCGACGCTGGTGCCACCTCATACTGGGCGGTCAAGTGAAGCGTCTCCATGTGGACGGAACCTCCGGCATCGGCAAATCCACCTTCCTGCAATTGGCAATTGATGAGCTGCGGTCCCAGTCCTGGCCGCTGGTCTTTGTTGCTCGCTGCCAACGTTTCGAGCAGATCCCGCTGCAAGCCTTCAGCCAGATCGCCGACGAGATTGTGATCCGCTATCGCCGAGGTGGATTTGAGAAAATCAAAGTTGACTCGGTGAGTGAGTCCATTCTGCAAAGAGTTCTGCCCGGACTCGGTGAAATTCTCGAAGTCGACTGGTCGCAACCGCCAATCGTGACCTCGGACAAACGCACCGGCGGGTTGGAGGCAGCAATCAAAGTTTGCAACCAACTCCGCGAAGTTGGCCCCGTCTTCTTTGTGATCGACGACGTTCAATGGGCCGACCGAGACACGCTCCGGACCCTCGACCACTTCCAATCCAGCGCCTCCAGCCGCATGGGACCGCCGCTCTACCAAGGACTGGGATTAATCACCGTCTCGCGGGCGGGAGGAGATCGACAGCAATTCCCTCCCGATGCCAACATCACGATTGAGCCACTGACAAGTGAGGTGACCTCTCAAGCAATCCGCAGCGAAGCGAAGTTGCAGGGAATCGAACTGGATGATGCCCGTCTGGAAGCCCTGAACGAGCAGATCGAGGGGCAACCGTACCGGCTCGAGGCCTATCTCAGTGAACTATCGCCATCGGGACTGCTACACGATTGTCTAACTCGAAAACCCCAGGCCTCTTCCCACAATCATTCCGCCGCCACATCTCAGCTTGACGCTCCCTCCATTGAAGATGTTTGGCAACATCGTAGTGATCAGCTCAGCCCGAGCGTGAAAGCTTTATTGAATATCATCGTCGTCGCCGGACGCCAAATCACGTTCGATCAATTGTGCTCGATCGAGAACAACTCCGCACTGCTCGAAACGCAACTCGATGAACTGGTCGAGAATCGTCTGATTGTCCGAGATGGGTTCAATGAGCAATTTATTAGAGTCTGGCACGACCGCCTCGCAATCCAACTGCGTTCGGCGATTCCGACCGAGCAGCGACAACGCTTACATCGACTATGGGCCGAATGCCTAGTCAATGTTCCGCTCTCCGCTGGACGGATTGCCGAACATTATGAGCAAGCCGGCGACATTCCCGAGTTCGTGAAATGGGCGAATCAAGCCGCCATGCAGGCCCAGCAGGTGTATGCTCATTTAGAGGCGGCCCGCTGGCATCGCAGCGTCGCATCCTACAGCTCCGGTGTCGATCGCATTGATGCACTGCGTTCATCGGCAGAGAGCCTGCAGCGATCAGGACGCCTGTATGAAGCAGCTCAAACTTACCAAGAGCTTGCTGAACTGCTTTCGGGTCAAGCCAAACTTGATACCGAACTCGAGCAAGTTCAGTGTTTCATCCGCTCGGGCAGATTTGCCCACGCCGTCGACCGTCTCGATCCACTCTTGGCAAGGTTGAAACTGCCGCGACGCAAGCAAGCATGGGCGACGAAACTCTCGATAGCTTGGCAGTTGACTCGCCAAGCTATCTTTACATCGGCACGGGATCTGGACGACTCCTACGCGCCACCTCAGCGTCCTGAATTGTTGGGAAACCAGATCGCGGTCTGCGGGGCCCTCGTCCGTCCCCTCAGCATGCTCGACAATTGGTTGGCGGCCGAACTGAATGTGTTCAATCGCGGCCTGGTCCGTCAATTTGGATCGCGGGGTGAACAAATTGAGCTGATCATTGGCACCTGCGTGTTCGATTCCTACCGACCGGGTCGCAAACGTATCGCAGCGGCTCATACCCTGTCCCATCTCCAGGAGACGCTGAGCGAAAACGATCCTCCTGGCTACCACGGAGACGTTCAGTGCGGGCTGGCGTGGGCGAATGGAATGAGCGGCCAGTTTCAACAGGCGACCCAACATATCCTGCAAGCCCGCAAATGTTACGCCGACAGCGAATTGCACCACGGCTTTGAACTGGCCCATACAAGTTGCCTCGAAGCAGCGTGCTATTTTCAGATGGGTAATTTAACCGCGTTGGCGGACATGGTTGAGGACATGCAAGCCGAGGGCGCGACGATGAACGACTGCTTTGTACTGGCAATGGGTTCCCTCGGTTATAGCTCCGTCGCATTCCTAATGCGGAACGATCTGGAATCGCTGCGGGATCGAAACTCGCAGCTACTGCCGAGCTTGCAAGATATTGGTGAAGACGCTTTCGGCATGGGGATGCAGTTTGAGAGCCTACTTCGTGCAATCTACCAAAACCAACCCAGGCAAACTGAGCGAGTACTCGCACAAATCGCCCAGCAGTGCGACAGATCGGTGCTCTACCGCAATCAGCTCATGAAGACGCTCATTGCCGAACTCAGCGCGATCGCGACGCTTTCGCTTCTATCGCATCCCAGTTCGCACACAAAGAAGAATTTCCGAAAGCTGATCAAATTGCTGCGCCGACAACGACTCGACGCAGCCGATTTGAAGGCCAACTTGATCGAGGGCCTCGCCATGGCGAGGTATCCCGAAGTCTTCTCGGGTGATCGCGGGCAGATACTCGAACAAGCCAAAACACGACTGACCCGTGCAGCGGAATCCGCCGCAGCCCAGCAACTCACTCCCCACGCACTGGCCGCCCGAGACGAATTAGCACTGCTCGCTGGCGACACCGCACCCAGTCATCTCGATGTCTTCCTGACCAATGAAGGCGTTGTCAGCGTCGCGGATTTTGCCAGACTCTATCGAGGTGCTCGAAATTAAAACAACGGCCTTTTCTGCCTTCAAAAATACTGATTGCATTTGCGGCCGACCATTAACTCCCTATTTCCGCAAGTACGCCCGGCAGGATTCGAACCTGCGACCGTCGCATTAGAAGTGCGATGCTCTATCCAGCTGAGCTACGGGCGCGACGTGTTTTTGCGAGGCTTGTTACAACCAGACTACAACCGGTTTAATAGCTTGCCAAACAAAAACGCCCGAATCGACGCGGTAACGTCGAACGGGCTCCACCACCAAGCTTTTCAGAAGCCTGGCCATGAATGCCCGCAGTCTATCCAAAAATCGCCGCGCTGCGAAGCCGCAGAAGCCCAATAAACCGTATGCCGATATTCCGCTGACGGCTCATGCATCCGGAAAGTGGTGCACGAAGGTGCGTGGCAAGATCCACTACTTTGGGACGTGGGATGATCCCGACACTGCTCTGCAGGAGTGGCTGGAAGTCCGCGACGAGCTGCTTGGCGGGGCGGATCCAAAACGCAACGACGATCGGGCCGACGTCGCGAGGCTGTGCAATACGTTCTTGGATTCCAAGGATCAGCAGCGGGAACAAGGCGACCTATCCCTGCGAACGCTGAACGACTACCACGATGCTTGCAAGCGGTTTGCGGACTTTATCGGCAAGGGTCGTTTCCTGGACGGGCTGACAGTGGCCGACTTTGCTCGGTACCGGTCATCGTTTCCGAAGACATGGGGACCAACGCGAATCAACAGCGAGATAACGCGACTGGGAGTCGTGCTCAAATACGCCTACGAAGTCGAACTGGTCAACAAGCCGCTCCGCACCGGCCCCAATTTCAAACGGGTAAGCCAGAAGCGACAACGATTGCACCGAGCGACCAAGCCGAAAAAGCTATTCTCGGCAGCGGAACTGCACCAACTGCTCGACGCCGCCAATTTCCAGATGCGCGCCATGATCCTATTGGGCATCAATGCCGGGTACGGGAACGCAGACTGCGGAAGAATGCAAATCTCGAGCATCGACTTTTCAAAAGCGTGGATCGAAGGACTCCGAGAGAAAACCGCCGTGGAGCGAGCCGCTTGGCTGTGGCCGGAGACAAGAGCCGCGTTGAAGGTGGCGATCGAAAACCGGTACGGGAATCTCCCTAACTCGCTGGCAGACAATGTGTCCGTGACCAAGCGACGTCAAGCGTGGTTTCACGAAGGTCGCTCCGCCGAGCCTCTATCCGCAGAGTTCAAAAAACTGACAACCAAGGTCGGATGCTACCGAGAAGGAGTCGGGTTCAACTCGCCACGGCACAAGTTCGAAACCATCGGGGGCAACTGCAAAGATCAAATCGCGACCATCTACGTGATAGGACACTTTGACGCAACGATGGCCGACGTCTACCGTGAAGGCATCGACCCCCAGCGAATACGCGACGTCTGCAAGCATGTTCGGGCATGGTGGAAAGCAGGAAGCCGAAGCCCAAGAAGGCGAAAAGTGGCGTGAAGGGAGGTGCGAAATAAAAACGCTCAAGACGCCGCCGTCGATGATAATTGAAAACATTGTGGAGAACGTAGATTTCGCAGAGCGAGTGAACGAGCACGCTCAGCGGATCGAACTTGCCCATGACGTAGCCGTATCAGAGCAACGATATTTCCGCCAACACGTTCAGTCGATCATGGATCAGCACCGGTAGCTCGGATGCGACGTCCCCGCATGCCATGCCTTAACCGCTAAAAGGCACTCAAGCCCACGATGTCGCCGAAACCGCGCTCGGTGCTATTGGACGCCCCCCCGTGATCATCGGCATCTGCTAGACTCACACCGACGGATCAGCCGTCCTAGTTCCGCAGCTATCACCGCACTGAGAGGCAACAGATCGAAATTGGACTCAGAGACGATCGTCGCTTCACACTTCACTCAAAACCCCGATTGGCAAATTGTCCACCAGAGTAGCAACATGAGCTTTCTTAACAAACTGAAGACCGCTGCCAATCAAACCAAGTTAGCGTCAACATCTCTTGCGACCAATTCAGTCGGCACCGTCTGGGGCAAGTACGGTGACAGCATTTGCGAGACGGTTTTGCGATATGCCACTCTGGCCGCCAAGAAAGGAAAGCCATTTATCGTCGACGATGCCAAGTACAAAGCGAACGTCATTGACCCCGCCTGGGAGGTTTTGCCCACGCCGGTTCGTTTACTGGGTCGCGATCGGTTGAATTGGGATGCGATCTTTCTTGCGGGTCGCTCCAAGGTGTTTCTAATCGAGGGCGAAGATGTCACTGTACATCCAGAAGCAAAGCAGAGAATCAACAATCTATTTGCGGGAATGCTTCCTAAAGAGCAACTTCCCGCTATCGCAGCGGAGAGTAGTTGCGAAGATGCGAACTAGCCTCTGATTGTTCATTTCAGAACGACACGACACACGATATGCAACCGATGACTTGCCAAGTGGGGCCGCGGAATTGATCCAGCAGAAAATCAGAGAAGCCAAAGGGAAACTGGCAGACCTTCAAGCAAGTCAGGATGCGATTCTGGCGGAACAAAAATCAGCCGCGACTCAGATTAAGCGTTCCAGCAATGCGGTAATTTGGGAAAAATCCAAGCAACGATGCAGGCGTTGGGTTGACGAGCACGACGTGCGGACTTTTGTCTTGATTGGAGGCCTTTTTGCATCCTTGGTTCTGCCGTTCGCCTTCGTCGCTGCAATCCTCAGACAACCCGTCGCAGGCATTGTCGTCGGACTCATTTCGGCTGCCGTTGCATTCGCTGCCTACTATTTCGTTTTGTGCGGAAGCGACGAGACGACAAGATTACGAGTTGATCATCATGAGCTCGCAAAAAACCAAGCGAAACAACAGTTGGATAGACTTCAGGATTCACTGAAGTTAGTGAACCGAGATATCACCGGAACACTTTCTCAACTGTCCGCCTGGGAACCTGAACTTGCTAGACAGAGAGCACAGGAGGACGAGACTCGACGCAAGAATGCTTTCGACAACCTGTCGAAAACTCTCTACGAGGAGCGATGGCGTGAACTGCGTGGAATCGATTTCGAAAACTACGTTGCTAGAGTTTTTCAGCATCTCGGATATCAGGTCGAAGAAACACCGACAACGGGCGACCAAGGCGTTGACCTCATTGTAATTGCAGGGACTAAACGCTTGGCTGTGCAAATAAAGGGCTACTATCACTCGGTCGGTAATTCCGCTGTACAAGAGGTGGTCGCCGGAATGAAGCTCCATCAATGCTCGCAAACTTCGGTCGTCACCAACAGCAAGTTCACAAAATCAGCTATCGATTTAGCATCCGCGAACGGCTGCCAATGCATCGGCGAAGATAACTTTGAGAATTTTATTTACGGCCAGGTTTTCCCGCGGGCTTAGGATGGCTTCTATGGAAATTGACGATCAATCGCACTGCCGGGAAGAAGCAAATGGGTCAGGCGTCTTTGCTCAATGTTTCGCCCGATGCGTTGGACTGAAACGAGGCTTCATTAGATTGCTGCAAGGCACATTTTCTTCTTGGTGGTCTGGATGCCCGTCTGCTTTTCGGAGGGATACTGACCACGCGTATCGACCGCGCACTCTTGAGCGTGGGGAACGGTAACAGTTTAGTCCCCGGCCATCTAGCTTCGCATTTACCAGTGATCTTCGAGATGACCGCACAAGCATTCAAATTTGGAAGATCCCATGGTTTGTTGCAATGGGATCATTCAAACTGACTTCCGTCGCATAGGAGAAATCGGTTGCGGTAGTCGGGTTCGGAAAAGTAGAGATCGCGCAGCATCCAAACCAAAGCAATTCAATCAAATTGAATTGCTTTTGCAGTAGTCCGTCGTGCAGCGTTGTGCGGCGGAAGGTGACCGCATAAGCATTGAACAAAATCGTTTGACGCCAACGCATCGCTCCGCTTAAGCAACCGGTTTGGCGTAGAGCCGCTTCAATGCTGCATCGGGTGGACGTGTCAGCAACTCGAAGTAGATGTCGCTCGCCCGATGTCCATGACGCCGCGCAGTCTCGGCGACGCTCATTAGTTTCGCCATCTGGTCCGCTCCCGCTTCACTACGATGACCAAACGTGATCTTGCGAAGGATCACCAACGGACGTAACGCCCGCTCGGCAAGGTTGTTTGTCGGTGGTACGCGAGCGTCATCAACGCGGGGGAAGAAAACGGGACGGGGGAAGAAAACGGGACGGGGGTCGAATCGTTCATTTGATGTCCTTTTGTGGCCGGGGACGCTTGCGTGGACGGCCTGCCGGACGTAGCGGGTGCCACAAGCCCTGACGTTCGGCGATCTCTTCGACCCACTCCTCGCTGCCATAGGGGCGAGAGCGATCGACGCATGTTCGCAGCGACTTAAGTTCTCCAGCAGTTAACGCCGTATCGACTCGCTTGTTCCAGCCCCGAAGTCGAGGTATCGGCCATCGCGATAGAATTGCCGGATCGGGCTCCTTCGGCTGATTCCACCGATGGAGCGATCCATGCTGCCAATCTTTTGCGGAATCGACAAGCTTGGCACGCAAGGGATTCCGCTCCACATAGCGACAAGCGACGTAGAAGTGCTCATCGTCGGCGATCGGAAAACTCTTGAATCTGCCCTGATAGAGGTGCCCGCCGCCGCGACTATGGCAATGACCGCGGTAGCGAAGGGTGTGAGTCGCCGTGACCCATCGCAGCAATCGTCCCATCTGCCCATCCTTGACTGGGCGAAGAACCAGATGCCAGTGGTTGGGCATCAACGTAAAACTAAACAGTTCGACGGAGTATTTCTGAAGTCCCTCGGCCAACACCCGAATGAAGGCCTGGAAGTCTTCCGGCTTGTGAAAAATTTCCTGTCGTTGATTACCCCGATTCAGAGCATGATAGATTTGACCGGCACGGTCATCTCGATTTTGACGTGGCATTGATATGACTCGATAGCAGCTCGCGAACGAGCCCCCAGAATAGGGAGGTGGACGAGTCGATTCAACCCCCGTCCCGTTATCTTCTCCGGGTCGCCGGGCGGCATCCTGCCACCGGGCTTAGTCATGCGGCGACATCCGTGTCGCCGTCGTTCAGCGATCTATCCAGGGCGGCGGCATCCAGCCGAAACAGCCGCGACGCACGTCGTGTGCGTCGCCCGCTTCGCAGGCCGGAAGAACCAACGACTGGGCGGCTTCGTGCCGCAGAAGATGGCGGACTTCCTGTCCGCCAACAAGAAAGGCCACCGTGCGGTGGCCTGTTAAAGTACTGCTTTACTCCGGCGCAGAGGATGGTATATATCATAATCGGTACCGGACACCTTACTCTTGTCCGGCTACCGTTTCAATGCTCACCTCCGGTGCAGTGTCTGGTTAATCGGTACCGGACACCTTAATCTTGTTAGTGCATCTGGTGGCGTACTCATCAAAGAGACCTGACCCATTTGATTTCTTCGCAACGACTTACCGATGAAGTTGACGGTCACTCGACTTGGTCAGCACGGTCCGATTTCAAAGCAGAGCGATGGCTACTTTCGTTTTCAGTGTCCCCATTGCAAAGAGTTGCGAGCGACAGTGAATCCGAAGAACAACTTGGCCCATTGCTTCTGTTGTCAGAAGAACACCAACAACATCGACCTGATGTTACTGCAGGGTCACGACTTCGTCCCGGCGGTCACGATCCTGCGTCGTTGGTTGGAAGACTACCGAGATGACCTCGGCGATCCGACGCCATCGGCCAACTCCGATTCCTTGCAGACATCGTGAGTGATGGCAGTCACTGTGTGCGAATGCTGACATCGTGAGTTGAGTCCGAGCATCGGTTCAGCATCATCGAATTGGAACCAACGTCCATGCGATCGTTCGCTCAGAACGATCGCATTTTTGCTGCGTGGTTAGCTTTTTGCTGCGCAGTTGGCATTGATCGTTCCCTAGCGATCGCAATCGGATTTCGATCAAGAGTCCGAATCGCCGAGCAGATCAATCGGCGCCATCCATCCTTCACAAAGTCGGTCCAGGATCATCCAGCTCTCCGACACCAAATCGGCCAAAAAGTGCGGCGCGAAATCCTTCTCCAAAATTCGCAACAATTCGGCCAACACGCCAAAATCACCGCCAAATCCCTACAGTCTCAATTCGGCCAAAAATGCGACATCAAAAAGGCCGGTAACAGCTCGACTGGACGGGACGTCAACTCCGCAGTGACAAGGTCAGTGCGATCCCCGCGCACTTGCGGCCGATCCTCACACGTATGGGCTTGGATACCCATGTCTGGTGCGACGTCGTGAGCCGATTTGGGCGGGTGTTCAAGCGGGCAGCGGGTAGCCCAGAACACCTCGCCGAGGAAGCCAGCCGTCGCGGTCAAGGTTGGCTCTGCGCCCGTGACAACCCACTCGGGATATCTTCGGCCTGACCGTCTTCGGAAAACCTTCCACTTTGATTCCATCCGGGGTCGCTACTGCGCCGATATTCGAAAATCGGATCAGAATGAGCCCGATGCTCGGTGGCGGCATTCTGCGAGGACCGGATCGTAGTTGAATCGGCCGAAAAACAAGCCGCAGGCCGAGCTGAAAAGTGGGTGGCCCTCTTTCTGCAAAAGGACGATCGGAGGTTCCAAATCCATACAGTCACAATTCAGCAAAAACTACGACCGCAATTCCGTCGGTAACAACTAAATTCGGCTCATCCGACTAAAGCGTGCGCCGGGTTTGAAGTCGCGGAAGTTACGACGGATGGATAAAAAAGTGTGGACATGCCATCCTTCAAAGAGAATTCTCACATCTTCTTTGCAGGAACGTACATGTCC
>NZ_SJPU01000005.1 GCF_007860105.1 Allorhodopirellula heiligendammensis | reverse complement strand
CACTTACGGGCGAGCGACCGAAAAAAGCCTCCGGCAAACGGCACCTCACCTCCACCAGCGGAAAAACAATGAAGTAAGACAAAAAACAACCCAACACCACTTGTCAAACCTTGGACTTCATAGTCGGCACGGATGAGGACACCACTTTTCTTTGTGGCATGCAACTGCATTCGAGCCTAGAGCACCAACTGAGTTCAAAGTTGATAGCGAGTTTCCGCCATGGGCGGCGTCAATTCGGAGCATCAATTTGCCGACTCGCGGAGTACTTCCACAGTCCTAACAAGATGGCCAAATTCAATGCCGGTGCCAGAGCGGTGAGCCAAGGCCAAAGTTCCTCGGAGACCAAGTCGACTAGCAATACCCAAGGCATCCCGAGCGGGAGCAAAAAGATAACCGCGAGCGGATCGGGTTCAGTTCCAAACAGTCCTAACGTGCTGACCGCTAGCAGACAGAGCGCGAGCAGATAGCAGGTCGCGAACGCAATCGCTAGGAATTTCAGGAAGCGACTCATGAGTTGACTCGATCGAATGTTGCCGTCACCTATGAGCGTCCCGCCACGATTGACATTTGGTTGAGAACTTCAGTGCGTGAGTAACGCACCTCTGCATATCGGGCCATCCACTGCTCTTGCTCGTATGCCGAGGGAACATGACCGATCACCTCCGTAAAAACTCGCTCCAGCCAGGCAACGTTGTTGTTTCCACAGCGATCAAAGTACTCCTGGGTTGCCATCAACTCGATGGGAAGGCGACGTAGGCGGAAATCAGGATCGGGAACCGCTTGCCAAGCCGCGATCTCCATCGAAGTAGGATTCCGTCCCAGATATTTCTCGTACGCGGCTGTCACTTGTACGCTGATATTGGGCTCACCGTTAGCAAAACCGCACGCTATCGCGTTTGCGAACGATAGCAGGTTTGCTTTCGTGGCGTTTGTTCGCCGTGAGATACCTGACGCGTCTACTCGTTCATCTAGAACCGAGCTTGACGTTGTTGCAGGTACTCCGTCAGGGCTTTGTCGAACGGCATGCTGGTATCCAAGGCGACGTAGTCGATTCTCATCTTGCTGCAGCCTTCGCGGTAGGTTTCGCGAAACGCCTCCACGCCCCTGAGGTACTCGGCCCGAAAACCCGTCGCGTCGACGGTGACGATTTCACCCGTCTCGGGGTCTTCAAATTCAACGGGACCCTCATACGGAAAATGCACTTCGGCCTCGTCCATGACGTGAAAGACGATGACGTCATGACCACTGTGCCGAAGCTTTCCCAGAGCCGCCAGCACTTCGGCGGGATCGCCGAGTAGGTCTGAAAACAGCATCACGAGGCTGTGGTGTCGCAGCATGGCGGCAACTTGCACGAGACTGGCCGAGAGATCGGTCGTGCCATCGGGAGTCATCCCTGACAGGGCGGCCATCACGTCGCCTAAATGGCCTCGTCGACTCCGGGCTGGCAACACCGCTCGCAACTTGTCACGAAACGTCAGCAATCCCACCGGATCCTTCTGCATCGTCATCAAATAGGTCAACGAGGCAGCCAAGCATGTCGCATATTCGAACTTGGTCATCGATTGACGTTCACTGAAGCCCATCGACTTGGATAGGTCCATGACGAGATACCCCGTCAGGTTGGTTTCCGCTTCGAAACGCTTGATATAGTGCTTGTCCGTTTTCGCATAGACCAACCAATCGATCAGTTTCGGATCGTCCCCGCGGTTGTATCGTCGATGCTCGCTGAACTGAACCGAGAATCCTTGCAGCGGACTGGTGTGCAATCCCTGCAGAAAACCTCGCACCACCATCCGCGCTCGCAAATCGAGACGCTTGATGCTTTGCAGCGTTTCAGGAGACAGGGATTGTGACATGAGTAGGGGAGATTTCGAGGTTGTCGAGGAACACTGACCGGCTGGCAGCCTGCACTACGAATCGTGACAACTAAGCAGCAGCCCGTTCGACGAGTCGCCCTTGAGCGAGTTCGAACTGGGTCTGCATCGCATCAGCGAGAGTTTCCGAGTGCGTGACGGTGACCAGCACGGCATTCTCGTCAGCTTGCAGCCGTAGCAGCACGTCGGTGATCCCCGCGGCAGTTTTAGCATCGAGATTGCCGGTAGGTTCGTCGGCGAGAATTAACGTGGGACGCATGAGGAGTGCTCTTGCGATCGCCACTCGCTCGCGTTCTCCACCTGACAATTCACCAGGCAAGTGCGTGCTGCGGTCCTTCAGTCCGACGGCTTCGATCAGCGATTGGGCTCGCTCGGCGTGAGCGTCCGTGGCCGCACCGACAGCAAGCGCGGGAATGAGCACGTTTTCGATCACCGAGAGTTGCGGTAAGAGATGATGGTCTTGGAACACGAAACCAATCGTTTGATTGCGAAAGATGGCACGTTGCTTTTGATCCAAGTCGAATGGGTCGGTGTCGTTGATTCGCACACGACCCTGATCAGGTGTATCGAGCGCACCGAGGATCTGCAGCAACGTCGTCTTACCACTACCGCTCGGCCCCACGATCGCTGCCGATTGTCCTGGCTGCAGGGTGAGGGAAAGGTCTTCGAGAACGCGGAGAGGTTGTCCAATACTCTCGTAGGATTTGCCAAGATTTTCGACTACTAACATTGGTTGCTTCTCGGTTTGGCGTAGTGGACGCGGCCACATGGACTGGTTCATCGGGATCTTCAGGAAGATCTACTACGTTATAAAATCAATTGACTTCTGGCCGCTGATGGAACCGTTTTCGAACCGTCGTTCTCAGTTCAGCCAGACGCAGCTGGCGACAATGACAATGGTATCACGCCGAGCAGGTTGTCACCTCCCCTGCGGTCGGGCTGCATCTTCAATGAACTCGGTAGACATGCCCAGGTCCTGCAGCAACAGCCGTGAACTGATTCGGCTCGATTCGTAGATCACGGGCAATCCGCTGCCCGGATGCGTCCCGCCGCCGACCAAGTAGACCCCGTCGAGTTCATCAAATCGATTTTTCGGGCGCAGGTGCAGCATCTGTCCCAGATTGTGAGCGAGGTTGAAGGTGGCTCCGCGATGAATGGCGTAGTCGCTCACCCAGTCGTCAGGTGTGATCCGGTGCTCGACCCGAATTCGCTCACGGATATCGGTCAACCCGATCGCAGCGAGCTGGTCGAGCGCCAGCTCACGAAACGCATCGGCTTGGGTCGCCCAATCGATGCTTTCACTCTGATGCGAGACGGGCACCAACACATACAATGTCGAGCAGCCCTCCGGTGCCAAACTTGGGTCCGTCACGCAAGCATTCTGTACGTAGATCGAGGGGTCTTCGCTGAGTACATGATCGATTTCGATTTCACGCAGATTGCGGTCGTACGTTTCACTGATGTGAATATTATGATGCGGCAGATCGTCGTAACGGCCTTCGATGCCGAGATACAGCATGAAGGTGCTGCAGGAAAACTTCTTCTTTTCAATCTTCTCATTCGTCCACCGGCGACGCAGTTCGTTAGGCACCGTCTTGGTCATCCAGTCTGCAAAGTCCGCATTGACGACGAACGCGTCGGCGGTATAGCGGCTCTCACCGCAGCGGAGAGCCGTCACACGTCGGCCCTCCAGTTCGATCGAATCGACCGGTTCGTTGAGCCGGATGTCCACGCCCATCTCGCGAGCGATCTCGGCCATTCGCTCGCTCACGCGGGCACAACCGCCAATCGGATGCCAGACCCCGTATTCATATTCGAGGAACGACAGAATGCTGAAGAGACTGGGACAGTTAAACGGCGACATCCCCAGGTACTTGGCTTGGAACGCAAACGCGATCACGAGTCGGGGGTCGCTAAAGTATCGCCCGAGTTCCTGGCCGAGACTGCGCAGCGGATGCAGCTTCGACGCCGCCGCGAGCAGCGACGGACGCATCAAATCCAGCGGCGAGCTGAATGGCGATTCGAGGATCGGTCGAAACTTGGCCAGTTTGACTCGGTTGTCGTCCATGTATCGTTTGAGTTGCCCCACGTCACCCGGTGCAAACTCTGCGATCTGCCGGTCCATTTCATCCATGTCGGCGGTGCAATCGAGCACCCCGCCCGCGGGACCGCCGAAGGTCAACCGGTACTGCGGTTCGAGGCGTTTCATCGGCACCTCTTCCATGAGATTCCGGCCTGTCGACTGGAAAATTTCCGCGAGCACACGGGGGTATAAAAAGAAGGTCGGCCCGCAATCAAAGCGAAACCCATCGATCTCAATCGCCGACGTGCGTCCGCCCACGCGATCCCGGCGTTCGAGGACCGTCACCTCACACCCGGCTTGGGCAAGCTGCATGGCGGCGGCGAGTCCGCCGGGGCCGGCGCCGACGATCACGACTTTCCTGTTCGTCATCTTCCCTGTTCTTTGTATTTGAAGTCGTGATTGATTGGGTAGGGCCGGTTCCGACCGGCCGCTCGAACTAGGTGAATGACCAGTGGGAACCGGCCCACATCGTGACGTCAGAATGGCCGGTGGGAACCGGCCCTACATCGTGACGTCAGTGATTGATTGGGTAGGGCCGGTTCCGACCGGCCGCTCGAACTAGGTGAATGACCGGTGGGAACCGGCCCTACATCGTGACGTCAGTGCTCGCGTGGACTGTCAAGCGACGGTAACTACGGATGGTGTCGCTTATTTCCCCAATTGATCCGCCAGATCCTTGGCGTTGTAGATCGCTTCTAGCGCTTGACGAATTCCGACACCAGAAACACTCACGGCGCGGGCCTGCTGATCGGTATATAGGTAATCGCTGGTGAGACTTTGGATGTTGCCGTCGAAGATCAGCCCAACCAGGGCTCCGCCCCGGTCGACAACGGGAGAGCCGCTATTACCGCCAATAATGTCTGCTGTGCAGACAAAGTTGAGCTGGGTCGATAAATCGATTTTGCCCTCTTGCTTCGCTCTCATCCACGACTCGGGCAATTCAAAGTCTTCTTGGCCCTGGTGTTCGGCGGCGTGCTCGAATGCCCCGGCAAAGTCGGTCGTTGGCTTTACGAAAGATCCGTTTTCGGGATAACCCTTGACGGTACCGAAAGCCAGTCGCAACGTGAACGTTGCATCTGGATACCCCGTGGTGCCTTCGATTTCGGTAGTCACGCGGGCGATTTTGGCATAGGCCTGCTTTTCACGCTCGCTAAGCCCATCATCGATCAAACGCAGTCGTCGATATTCCGGTTCCATCAGCCGCGCCAATCGCATGGCCGGATCATCACTTCCGAATATCAAGTCAGGCTCACCTTCAATCAACTCGCGGCGTTTAGCAAACTCGTCCACGCTCGTACCATCAATAATCTCGGCGGCTACCTGTTGAGGCGAACGCCCAGCCAAAACCTCGACGACCAGTGGATCACTCATCCCGCGTCGCTCTAAGAGCAAGGCAATCTCGTCGGCCAACTCGATCCGCTGCAAATCGTCGTAAAGTGGCGCCTCGCTGGTCAACCGAGTCAACAACGAGTCGCGACTCGCATCGGTATACTCTGCCAGCCGGTCCGCGTTCGGCTTTTGATCCTCTTGGGCGAGCAGCAAGATCGAGAGAGCGTACTGGAAAACGTCGCTGCGGAGGGACACCGATCGCGATAGCTGTGCTGCTTTTTCTTGCTGGATCTCAGCAATCTCTTGCCAAGCCTGTGTCAGCGGATTGAGGTCAGGGTTTGCCCCCGCGGCGGCAATCAAACGATCCTGTACACGCCGACGATCTGCGATCGTTTGCGGGTCTTGTAGGCCCGCGAGCATCCCCGTGTAGGCCTTTCGCGCATTCTGGATGCCAAACAACTCATCACGACCGCGCCGCGCCGCCTCCTCGCTCTCGAGCCGGTACTGCTGCAACAGAATTTCTTTCCGCCGTAGATAGTCCAGCACAAACGGCAAACGATGATCACGCAAATATTCCAAAGCTTCGACGGTGAAGATTCGCTGTGTCCGACCAGGATGTCCACTTACAAACACGAGATCATTTTCAGCGACAGGCTTCGAACTCCACTCCAAGAAGTGATCGATCACGGCCGGCTTGTCGTTCTCGTAGACTCGCATTAATGTCGCGTCCAAGTTGTATCGCGGATATTCAAAATTATCCGCGTCGCCACCAAAGAATGCCGCCGCGGTTTCGGGTGCCCAGACCAAACGCACGTCGGTGTACTTCTTGTAGCGATAGAGGTGATATTGGGCACCCCCAAAGAGCGTCACCACATCACTGCGAAGCCCCGTCTTGTCGAAGGATTCACTTTCGATCGCGTTGAACGCTGCTTGACGTTGCTTCGCCGCTGCCTCCGCATCGGTCTTGTTCGTCACCGCCTCGTCGATGCGCTGCGTGACATCGACAATTTCAATCAGCACGTTCAACTCCAGGTCGGGCGCTTTGATCTCCTCGTCGAACGAATTGGCGAGAAACCCATCCCGAATCAAGTTGCGTTCTTTCGTGCTGACTTTCTGCAGCGTGTCGCTGGCCACGTGGTGATTCGTCAGCACCAAGCCATTGGACGACACGAACGATCCCGAGCCCCCGGAGTTGAATCGGACCGAGGCTAGACGCAGGTCGTCGGCCCATTTTTGTGATGGATCAAAGTCGTAACGTTCCTTCAGCAACTCGCGAGGCAAGTCATTGAACAAATACATGCCCTCGTCGGCGTGGAGTCGGGCGGTGGACGACGAGAGCAGGGAGGCGGTGATCACGGTAATCGCCAATGACAGGGAAGCGAACAGGCGGCAAAACATGCAAACGACTCTCTTTTTGGGAATGAAAATTCATCGGCAGAGGGGCGTCTCAAAATACCGGGTCCACCTGAATATTGAACAGCCCCACTCTCAGGAGCCGTTGGGACGCTAGCCCCCGTTTTCTCGGATCTCGAAATTTCTACCTCACCGCCTCTGAACAGACCTCGCTCGAGCCGCTAGGTTGAACGATCCGACCCTGACGCGATTCGCGTCCGCGAGCGTACCCCCGAATAATTTTCTGCCATGAACGCCATTATTCCTGCTGCTGCATCCGATTTGGCCGCCGACGGGACGATCAAGCCGCCCCGTCCATTTGTCCACCTGCACTGCCACAGCCACTACAGCCTGCTCGACGGGGCCGGCGACATCGGCAAACTGGTCTCCCGCGCGGTCGATCATGGCATGAACTCGCTAGCACTGACCGATCACGGGAACCTACACGGAGCCCTCGAGTTCTACCGCAAGGCCAAGGACGCTGGCATCAATCCGATCATCGGCTATGAAGCCTACATCGCCCCGGGCAGCCGGTTCGACAAGGGCGGCGCCAGCAGCAGCAAGGCGGCGAGTTATCACCTGACCCTACTCGCCCAAAACCGCACCGGATTTAAGAATCTCATCAAACTGGCCTCGGCCGCGTCGCTGGAAGGTTTCTACTTCAAACCACGGATCGACAAAGAGATTCTCGAAAAGCACAGTGAGGGCATCATCTGCTTGTCAGGCTGCGTCAGCAGCGAGTTCAGCCGCGCGATTCTCAAAGGCGTCGCCACGGAAGAGCACGAGCGGGAAGCTAAAAAGATCGCAGGCTGGTTCCACAACGTTTTCGATGATCGTTACTTCATCGAGATCATGAACAACGAAGTCGATATCCAGCGCCAACAACTCGAAGGCGCCGTCACGATCGCCAATCAAATGGGGCTTCCACTTGTTGCGACCAGCGATTGTCACTACGTCGATCCCGATGACGCCGAAGCACAAGACATCATGCTGTGCATCAACACCGGTCGGTTCCGTACCGACCAAACGCGCATGAAAATGGAGAACGATCAGTTCTTCCTGCGCAGCCCCGAGCAGATGTACGAGAAATTCCCTGGGCTCGATGATGCGGTCGCCCGCAGTCAGCAGATCGCCGACACGGTCGACATCGAGATCGAGTTCAACAAGTACTTCTTCCCCGGCTTCGAATGCCCCGACGAAAAGACACCGCTGCAGTACCTCCGTGACTTGTGCGAACAGGGTTTGATGGAGCGATATGAAGGCGACGACGAGCGGATCATCGATGGCAAGCTATCCGACGAGGTAATGGCGCGGCTGGACCGCGAACTCGACGTGATCGAAAAACTCGGTTACCCGACCTACTTCTTGATCGTGTGGGACTTCGTCAATCACGCTCGCAGCGTTGGTATCTCGGCGACGGCTCGGGGCAGCGGCGTGGGCGCGATCGTGTGCTACGCCCTGTACATGTCGCACGTTTGTCCGCTGCGGTATGACTTGCTATTCGAACGGTTTCTCGACGAGAGCCGCACCGAGCCGCCGGATATCGATATCGACTTTGAAAAAGAACGTCGTATCGAGGTCATCGACTACGTCAAACAACGATACGGGCACGAGATGGTGTGCCAGATCGGGACGTTCGGAACGCTGGCCGCCAAGGCGGCGATCAAGGACACCGGTCGCGCCCTTGGGATCCCACTCTCACGCGTCAATCAGATCACCGAGATGGTGCCTGATGAGCTGAAGATCACGATTAAGAAAGCGCTTGACAAGAGTGCGGACTTGAAGATGGCCTATGACGGCGACCCGGAGATCCGCGAGCTGCTCAATCTGGCGATGAAAATCGAAGGTTTGGCGCGAAATGTCGGCACGCACGCTGCCGCCGTCGTGATCGCCGACAAACCGCTGACCGAATACGTGCCACTCGGTCGTGTTCCCGGAAAACAGGACGTGATCACGCAGTGGGCGATGGCCGACGTAGAAGCGTCCGGCCTGCTCAAAATGGACTTTCTGGGTCTAAGAAACCTGACCATCCTAAGCCGAACGGTCAAGCTCGTCGAGCAGACCACGGGGCAGAAGATCGATCCTTTAAAGTTCCCGCTCGACGACAAACCCAGCTACGCGTTGCTGCAACGGGGTGAGACCAAGGGCGTCTTCCAGCTTGAGTCGGGCGGCATCCGCGATCTTTTGCAGCGGATGAAGCCGGACACATTCAACGACATCATCGCGACCGCGGCACTCTATCGTCCGGGGCCGCTCGAAGGCGGGATGGTTGACGATTACGTCAACATCAAACACGGTCGACAACAACCTGAATACAAGCACCCCGTGCTCAAGGAGATCCTGGAAGAGACCAACTCGATCATGGTCTACCAAGAACAGGTGATGCGGATTCTCAATCGCCTCGGTGACGTGCCGCTGGCCAAAGCCTACACGTGCATTAAAGCGATTTCGAAAAAGAAACAGGCATTGATCGATGCCAACCACGACGTCTTCATCGCCGGCAGTGTCAAGAACGGCTTGGCTGAGAAGGACGCCGAAGACATTTGGAATCTCATCGTCAAATTCGCGGGCTACGGCTTTAATAAGAGTCACAGTACCGCATATGCGCTCGTCGCCTATCAAACCGCGTACCTGAAAGCTCACTATCCCACCGAGTTCATGGCCGCGTTGTTGTCGAGTGATATCTCAGGGCGGAATTTCAAACGCAAGGATGCACTCGTCGAGCACATGGAGGACTGCGATCGGATGGAGATCGAAGTCATCCCGCCGGACGTGAATACCTCCGCTGCTGACTTCAGCGTGACCGAAAACAAAATCCCCTTCGCGCTCTCGGCGATCAAAGCCTGTGGTGGATCGACAGCGGTTTCGATCGAAGCCGAACGGGCTAAGAACGGACCGTTTCGCGATATCTTTGATTTCTGTGAGCGAGTCGATCCCCACGACTGTAACCGCAGCGCAATCGAAACACTGATCAAAGCCGGTGCGATGGACAGCTTTGGCGCCAAACGCAGCCAGCTCGCAGCTGTGGTCGAACGGGCGCTGCAAGCGGGTGCGGCCGTGCAAGCGGACAAGAAACACGGACAAGCGAGTTTGTTTGGTGCGTTTGATGAGGAAGAAGAATCAACCGACAGCGGAGGGTCGGCCGGTGTGCCGATGCCCGACATCGAAGAATGGCCGGACCGGGAAAAACTGCTCGCTGAAAAAGAGGTGCTGGGCTTCTATTTGCACAGTCACCCGCTAGCGGAGTTTGAACCCAAACTCGCGACATTCCGCACGCATACCACCGAATCGCTCGCCCAGTGCAGTGATCGCGACGAGGTGATCCTGGGCGGCATGCTCAGCTCGATCAAGCTCGCTCATACCAAGAACCCCAAACCGGGCCAACCCAGCAAGTACGCCAACTTCGATCTCGAAGACATGCAGGGAAATGTCCGCTGTATCCTCTGGCCACGAGGCTTTGCCGTCTGCGGCGAGCGCGTCCAGCCCGATGCGGTCGTGCTGCTTAAAGGGAAAGTCGACCGGCGTGGTGGCGGTGACGAAGTCAACTTGATTGTCGACGAGATCACACCGCTGGAGGAACTCGACAACAAGTTCACCCACGGCATGCGAATCCGGCTCGACGAAGCGGATCACGACGAGACAACCGTCTCGAAAGTCCGCGAGATCGTGCGCGGCTATCCAGGTTCGAAAGAGCTGCATCTTTCGATGGCCTTGCAAGAAGGCGAGACAGTGCATTTCCGCGCCGACAAATTCAAGGTCGACATCTCACCCCAGCTCCGCGAACGACTCGACGACCTCCTCGGCAACGGACACTACAAACTTCTGATGAGCAAACCGCAGCGATAGGGAGAATGTGAGCGGTCTTGGACCCCGTTCGGGGTCCATTGTCTTTTTCGATTTTGGTTACCGGAGGTGCGCTGCGTTGCAGCAACCTCCGGCTATTATCTAAGACCGCTCCGCGGTGGGAGCGACTTGAGTGTCCGCTCCGCTCGATACGGTCGGGATCGTGTCGTCTATCCCGGAGGGATTTCTGAGACAATAGCCGGTGGTAAGCGCAGCGCCACCACCGGATAACTTCGTCCGGATCCCGAAGGGATCAAAGATGGTTACCGGAGGTGCGCTGCGTTGCAGCAACCTCCGGCTACTATCTAAAACCGCTCCGCGGTGGGAGCGACTTGAGTGTCCACTCCGCTCGATACGGTCGGGATCGTGTCGTCTATCCCGGAGGGATATCTGAGACAATAGCCGGTGGTAAGCGCAGCGCCACCACCGGATAATAAACAGAGAACTTCGTCCGGATCCCGGAGGGATCAAAGATCATCCCACTCCTGAGTTAGAGCGATGTCCACATTCCACAGCATCAATCTCCATATTACGTTTGCGACCAAGCATCGCACGCCTTGGATCAAACGCGAGTGGATCGGACGACTGCACGAATACCTTGGCGGCATCGTACGACAACTTGATGCGAAGCCGTTGAAAATCGGTGGAGTGGAGGACCATGTCCACCTGCTGATCGGTATGAAACCAATTCATCCACTGTCTGACTTCATGCGTGAGCTGAAAAGATCCTCCAGCAAATGGGTTCACGAGACAATCCTCCATGCGCCCTTTCAATGGCAAGAAGGATATGCTGCATTTTCAGTCAGCCCACCGAGTTGCTCGGTCGTAGCACGCTATATTGCCAACCAACGCGAACACCATCGGAAACGATCGTTTCGCGAAGAGTTAATCTCGATGCTCGACGAGGCTGGTGTTCAGTACGACCCCCAATATTTGGAGTGAGCGGTCTTGGACCCCATCCGGGGTCCACTGCCGTTTTCGATTTTGGTTACCGGAGGTGCGCTGCGTTGCAGCGACCTCCGGCTATTGTCTGAAAACCGCTTCGCGGTGGGAGCTAAGCGGGTGAGCGGCGTAGCTCGTGACAGAGCGATGAGGGTGCGCGATTTGTTGGATACGGCTGGGATCGTGTCGTCTATCCCGGAGGGATTTCTGAGGCAATAGCCGGTGGTAAGCGCAGCGCCACCACCGGATAACGAACAGAGAACTTCGTCCGGATCCCGGAGGGATCGAAGATCACTCCACTCCCTGAGTTAAAACGATGTCCACATTCCACAGCATCAATCTCCACATTGCGTTTGCAAACGGAATTGAATGCTAGTCGAAAGTTAAATAACGCTTAACTAGATCCTAACAAATAGAACAACAGAAGCGTGTATGATCTCAGACCTATGCGTTAGCCCACGACTGGCGGACCAGCATGTGAGGACGTGGATGAAGAAGATCCTGGTAACCGCCCAGCCCCTGCCGACGGGGACGGCGACGCTGGCGAGAACTCCTTTGAGGATGGATGGAATGAGGAGGAAAACTGGGGTGACGTGGGTGCGTGGCTCAACGGCGAGTATGGCAACGAGAACGGAGGATCGAATAATGAACAACCGTAATACAAACTCTGAACGTCTTAGCTTTTTTTGGTGGACGTATGCACCGGTAATGGCAAATTCGACATCTTCGGATACATGCCGTCGGCCACGGAAACGAAGCACCGAAGTAGCGATGGCGTTCCTGCTGGTTTTGGGGATGACGCCAATTGCGTTCGTTTCCGCACAGCGACCTGCCGACAACGAGAAATCAACGAATCTCCAGACTGATTCAGAGGCGCGGGAGGAAAAGATCGATGAAATCCTCACCGACATGACGGTGCGTCGTGATCGATTGTTAAAGCGGTTTGCCGTTGTGCTGCACGGGGAATATGTAACCCTGGGCTCACACGCAAATCCACTCTTAATTCATCCGATTGTGATGGCCAGGGTCGTGGATCAGGAACGCGACTTTGATCTCAAAGCCATGTATCTCGTCTACCCAGACTTGGCGGAAGTTGGAGATGAAATCGTCAAGATCAAGGGCAAGACAAAATATCGCGAGACGGCAACGCTGCTGCATGGCCCGTATGAAATCCCGCCTGAGGGGATGAGCAGAACCGAGCGTCAAAATTTTTTCTGGAATCGACACGCGTGGGCTCATGATCCCTATGACGACTATATCCTTGGACCTTATGGAATCAAAGGACGGGACAACCATTTAGGAATTGAGCAAGCTATGCGAGAGTTTCAATTGAGCCGAACCGACCCCGGACCTGGCGGATCCATCGTCAGTCATTGGGCCTACTCGCCCAACAAAAGTGCGAACTTTCGATACAGGATTGACTTCAGCCCCGCCGATCAATGGATGCCGGTTCGATTTAGTGGCAAGGACCTGCTCTATACTTGGAACTCTTTGGAGGCTCGATATCACTGGAAGAAAACAGGCGGTTTTTTGCTTCCCGATCGAATTCAAACTTCGATGGGTAGCGCCTCCAATAAGGACTCGGTAAACGAGGCCGTCTTCCGTTTGAAATGGCTGATTGGCGACGAAGTTCCTGACGAAATCTTCACTGCCGAAGACCATCTTGCGGTGCTTCTGGATCAGTTCGATATTCCCCACAGCGAATTGGTCAACGGCCAAGTCGTCCGCGCACCGCACCCCCTCCCCGAAGACCTCTACGAAGGTTGGGAACCTTTGAACGACCAAGGGCCTCGGCCCAAACGATAACCAGGTGCTGTTTCGGCTCGCGTGAGCGGTCTTGGACCCCATCCGGGGTCCACTGCCGTTTTCGATTTTGGTTACCGGAGGTGCGCTGCGTTGCAGCGACCTCCGGCTATTGTCTGAAAACCGCTTCGCGGTGGGAGCTAAGCGGGTGAGCGGCGTAGCTCGTGACAGAGCGATGAGGGTGCGCGATTTGTTCGAAACGGCTGGGATCGTGCCGTCTATCCCGGAGGGATTTCTGAGACAATAGCCGGTGGTAAGCGCAGCGCCACCACCGGATAACGGACAAAGTAACTCTTCCTGATCCCGCTGGGATCAAAGATCATTCCACCGCCTGTGACAGAGCGATGTCCACGTTTCACAGCACCAATGTTCATACAGCGTTTGCGACCAAACATCGCACGCCTTGGATCAAACGGTTCCGGTAGTACGTCGGCGTGTGCGTCTCAACGTTGTGAATCGGATAGCCAAGGCGAAGTTTTGCATGATACAATAGATTTGTCCGAAGGTCTCGCAGAGCAACGAAGGAGGCAAGATGGATCGTCCTGATTTGGTGTCCGCACTCGACCAAGGTCCCGTTCGCGTCTCCATGAATGACGGAAACACATACGACATTCCAGATCACAAGTCGTGTGTTGTCGATAGCACGACCGCTTATGTTCTTTATCGACGTGATGATGGAAAGCTGAAGGCCCATTGGTTGGCGTTGGTAAGCATGAATCGAATTGAGCCGATCGAAGCAGCCGACCCCGCCAGCAAAACAGCTTAAGCACCCGTCGAGTTCTATTCGGAGTTTTTCATTTGTCACCGATGATCGAACCCTCGACGGCACCCTCGTTATTGGACGCTGCACGCACTGGACAACCGGAAGCTTGGCAGCGATTTGTGCATTTATACGGCCCCTTGATCTATCGTTGGGTGCGTCGCTCAGGGATGCAGAGCAGTGACGCCGCCGACGTGACCCAGGACGTTTTGATGTCGGTATCGAAGGATCTGGCGGCGTTTGACCCTGCTCGGCCGGACGCCAAATTTCGTGGTTGGTTATGGACCATCACGCGGCGGCGAATCGCTGACGCAGTGCGGGCTCGTCCGGACGAACGACACGCCGGTTCGCAGCTCGCGGAGCTGCCCATCGTCGATCCGCCCACCGATGCGGTGACGGATCGGCAAACGCTCTTGGTTCGTGCCGTGGCTATCTATCGAGATCGTTTCAACCCCAACACGTGGCAAGCTTTCTGGGCCACTGTCGTCGAGGGGCGCGAGCCTGACGAAGTGGCAGCGACGTTGGGGATGAATCGATGGAGTGTGTACAAGGCGCGCGCCAGAATTCTGCATCGCTTGCGGACCGAATTGGCGGGGATGTTGGACGAGGAGTAGTTTTTTTAGGGAGGTGTCCAACGCTGTACGAAGGACTAGGTAAGTGACTACCTTGTTTCCTCAGCAACCCGCGAAAGAGCCCCGACCATGATTGCCACTCATTTATCGGACAATGAACTCGCCGATTTCGTATCCGGGCGTCTACCGGCGGACCGTTTTGAGCATCTGATGCAGCATCTCGACGACTGTGAGCGGTGCCAACAACGGGCGTCGACGTCGGTGACCGACGATTCCTTGGCGGGCGTCTTGGCGGCCGGTGCCAACGAATCGCATGATCCGCTGTTGACCGAAGACGACTGCCAAGCGGCACTCTTTCACGCCGCTGGAGCGACTGGGATGCGGATCGATCGCGTGCTGCCGCCCATCGAAACGCTCGGGCCATACCGATTGATTCGGCCCTTGGGTCGGGGCGGCATGGGGGCGGTTTACTTGGCCGAACACGGTCGATTGCGCAAGCGGGTCGCGATCAAACTGTTGCCCCGCCAGCATGGATTCGACGCCACTTGGATTGGACGTTTTGAGCGTGAGATGCAAGCCATCGCCAGCCTCTCGCACTCCGGCATCGTCACCGCGACCGATGCCGGAGACGTCGACGGCTGGCACTACTTGGTGATGGAATACTTGGACGGATTGGACTTGGCCGCGATCATCGGCCGAATCGGACCGATCGCTCCAGGAGTTGCCGCCGCATTGATGCGGGATGTTTGCGATGCGCTGACGAGTGTTCATCACGCCGACCTGATTCACCGCGACATCAAACCCTCGAACATCATGCTGACGCGAGACGGATCGGTCAAATTATTGGATCTTGGATTGGTCTTGGATCAACGTGAGTCGATTGCTGATTTGCGGCTGACAACCGTCGGGCATGTGATCGGCACATTGGCATTCGCAGCCCCGGAACAATTGTCGGACGGTTCCACGGTCGACGCGAGTGCCGACATGTATGCGGTCGGGGTGACGTTGTTCCAATTGGTAACCGGCCGCACGCCGCATTCGACCGAGCGCGGCATCGCACCGCTGGTGATCGAAAAAACATCCAAGCCCGCCGTGTCGTTGCGATCGTTGGCCCCGCAGGCTCCTGCCGAACTGGACAAATTGGTTGGCGAACTTCTCGAGCGTGATCCAGCCAACCGTCCCTCGCGCGCCGAAGACGTCGCGCGGCGATTGGATGCGATGGCAACCGATGGGAAACTCAAATCCGTGGTGAGCAAAGCGATGCGAGTGCCCGGCCCCGATTCATTCCCTGATTCATTCCCTAGTGCCGCGGTGGGGCAATCTGTTCTCCATCCTCCAAAGCCGCCGCATCGCCGGGGATGGAAATGGTTGGCCGCCGCTGGCATTCCATTTGGAATCGTGGCACTGGCGACGGTGATCGTCATCCAAATGGGCGATCAAACGGTGCGTATCGAAACGGACGATCCGGATATCAAGATTGCGGTCCAAGACAGCAAAGCGGCACCGACCGGGGGCTCCGCAACTCAAGTTGCGGAGGAATCCCCACTCGAACTGCTCGCCACACCACCACAGAAAATCTACAAAGGCAAGTCGCTCCAAGAGTGGTGCGAGTTGATGTTGGTCGAACGCGATGTCCCGACGCTGGGAGACGCGATGATGGCTGTTGGCAGTTTGGCAGATGTCGAGGACATGACCGCCATTCAATCGATTTTGATCGCGGCCCGTCGGTTTGGCGGTTGGACGGCAAGCAGCGACCCAAGTAAACCGTCACAACTGTTCATGTCAATTTTGGTCGAACGTGCTGCACCACAATTCATGCCGCGACCAGGACTCGATGCGATCGCTAATGAGTTGGCCGAAGGGAACGAAAACAGTCGTGCGGCGGCGATTTGGTTGTTGGTTAACCTCGATGGTTCAGTACCACCGCAATTGCCAATTTGGGCCGTTGAGCCGGGCAACCGAGAGCTGGCGGAACGATTACATAAGAACTTGACTGATTTACTGGGCAGCGGCGAGCTGGAAAATAAGATGAGTCGAGAGCATGCCAAGCGACTGTCGTTGGAGCTGGCGATTGCCTTGGATACGCCGTTGGAAGACGAGCCGGGACTGCGTGAGGACCTGCAGGAGATCATCCGTGAAGCGGATTCGTCGATCACGGCTGCCGAACGATTGAAACAACGTTGGTCGACAGGTGTGGACCCCGTCACGACGCCAGTGATGACACCTCTGCAATTCGACGCCGCGACGCGACTGGGAATTGAGATACCGACAACTCTGGCCGCCGATATGGTCACGTCGCTGAATCCAGAATTTCGCGAAAAGCGGAACAAAATTTACGCCGCGAAGTTGGAGGCGGAGCCGCAAGAATCGTCCGATGCATTGTTGTTTTATTTGTTGTGGGGCGATGCGACGAATCCTTACGGCGGTGGTTTCGGCGGCGGCATGGGCGGGGGAATATCACAGGGAGTTCAAGCGAAAATCGGCGGTAATCAAGAATTTTGGATCGACGTGTTACCGATCGTGACCAAGCACACAACACGACCCGATATGATGCAATTCCTGATGTATCAAGTACTGCCATCATCAAACGATACTAATGGAATGGGTGGCATGGGCCACGACAGCTCCTACCAACCCTCCGCCCCGCTAACCGAGCAAATCGAGGCCAGCATCAAACGATCGAACGAGAGAATGGAGGCCGAGTCCATCCCGGCATCCATACCCGCCGCATCGCCAAGCGTCTCCGAGGGTGGCATGTTCTGAGGAGGACGGGCGTTGATCCCGCCGGGGCAAGCCCGGGGCGGAGATGGGAGAATGAAAGAGTCGAGAATTGATCTTCATATTAGCGAAAGTAGCTGGCACCTGGCGCTCCGCCGGGACAAGCCCGGACGGAAGCAGTCATGCCCGTCATTCGCTTCCGCCGAGCTTGCCCCAGCGGGATCAAAGAGCATCGCATGCCCTGAATCTGAGGCAAGTCGGTTCATCAGACGGGTCTCCAACCACCCGGCCACCGGCGAGCAGGGTATGCTGGAGTTTTCAGTCAACCCACCGAGCTGCTCCGCAATAGCTCGATCTATCGCCAACCGACTCGAGCACCATCGCAGACGGTCGCTTCGCGAGGAGTTCATTGCGATGCTTGACGAGGCCGGTATTCAATTCGAAGAGCCGTGCGTGTCGATTGATCCCGAGCATCCGTTCACTCCAATTGATTAACATCCCTTTTTCAATTTCGGTCCACAGTCATGAATATTGCATTGGTTCGCCCGTCTGTTTTCATCATGGTTTTCCTGTCGCTGTATGCCGCGACGATCGGCTATTCGCAGGAGGCGGTGAGAGAATGGACCGACTCCACCGGCCGCTTCAAAATCACCGGATCGCTGTTGGAGGTCACCGACGGCAATGCCATGATCAAGAACAGTGACGGCAAGACACTCCGCATTCCTATCGCCAGACTCAGCAAACAAGATCAAGCTTTCCTAAACGGTGGCGACAACCCCTTTGAGATGGTGGGCGACGCGCCGGCGATCGACAGTTCAGCCCCGTCGAGTACCGGCGTGAACGCTGCTGTGTGGGCGACTCCTCAAGCGGTTAACTGGGACGATGCGAATCAATTCACGTCCATGGCGGGCGTGCAGTGGCAGGTCCCTGATTCCGACGGTGAGCTGGGGTGGGAACCCCAACGGGCTGCGCTGACGAAGAAGTCCACTTTCCATGAGCACGTGCAGCCGCTTGCGATCAACGTCCAGTCCAAACGCGCCGTGGTAGGCAATACAGTCTCTTTTGCTGTTCCCAAACCGCTGACCCGATTGTCGCTCGTCGACCTTGTGTCAGGAAAATCCGTCCACAGCGATTCCGTCGAGGGACACATGCGACCACTGGCGTTACTCGACAACGGCAGTTCCGTCTTAATGGTTGGCTGTAGCGATGATCGAGGAGGCTACGAGAAAAAGAGTGAGTTACAGCTTTGGCGCTTTGATGGTAAGAAGATCGTTCGCTCGGCAAGCTGGACGCCTTACGCCCAAGACAAAGATCGCGGGCGTGCGGACGCGGAGGTGCTCGATGCCGAAGTGGTCAATAGCAGTCGAGTGCTGACGATGAGCGACAAAGGGCACCTGGTCTTGTGGGATCTGTCAAATCGCAAACCGATCTGGCACGCTCGTTTGAGTGAACGCAACTTCGCGATGAAACTGTCCGTTGATCGTAAACTGCTAGCGGTGTTTGACGAAAAAACTCTCATGGTTCTGAATCCAGAGACCGCGGAAATTCTGGGCAGCACCGCGTTGGCCCCTAACACTCCAACGGGCTGGTGCCGGGTCGCCTGGAGTCCCAGTGGCAAGCGGATTCTATTGACTTCGATTGCCGACGTGCGGGTGATGGATACTAAAACCGGGCAGTGGGCATTCGAGTTCACGCTGCCTGGCGGCCCCGTCGCAACGAAGGCACTGAGTTTTCCGGACGAGAAGTTTGCGCTGCTGGACAGTCGCTTGCTGGTCGATTTAGAGAGCAAGATTCAGGTCTGCGAATATCGCGGTGCATCCCAAATTGAAACCCTTGGCGGAACCTCGTTCATCGCGGTCCAATCCGATGCGGGAGGGGTTTTGGTACCAGCGAAGTTCCCGCACCCCGCGGCGTTAAAGATGCTCGCGAAGGCGCAGGAAGACCCGTCGCTGTTCCTTCTTCATCCGGGCGTTGCGGTTTCCATTGATGTTTCCGGAGTCAGCAACCAGTACCAAGCGACCGTTCGGCAGGGCCTCGAAAAATCCGTGGCCACCTCCGGCTACACGCTGAATGATTCGTCGCCGATTCAGATCATGGCCTCGATCAGCGGTCCCAAGCAAGAGGCGGTGGGTTACATCGCCGCCGGATCCTACATTGTCAACAAATACACCTCGGCGGTGAAACTGCAATGGAACGGCAAGTCTCTTTGGTCGACGAGCGGCTCGAACGTCCCTGGAGTCTTGATGACGAAACGCGGTCAAACGATGCAAGAAGCCCTCGATAAGGCGGGCAAGGCTCCCAACACTTCGATGTTCGCCGGACTCCATTTCCCCGAGTTCATGCAAAAGCCGAGTGAGAATCAAGCGGCCGGAAACCGCTCCCAAGCACTGATGTCGTCTCCGTTCACGCTTCAGGGTCTCGTCGATTCCCAGTGAGCTGGCGCCATTTGCATTGATATCCGTCCTGAGACACTGGTCTGAATTTTCCGACTCTTCGAAGAAAGATACCTGATGAAAGCAATTCTCTCTCTCGCATTGGTTCTGTCCCTGGCTAGCCAGCCCATCCTGCTCGTCAGTGCCGAAGAAGTCGCTCCGGCGGCGGCGGAACCAACTCAATTGCAAATATCCGACTCGAAAAACGATCATCTTCGCGAGTTCATCGTCGACCAATGGCCCTCCAACGGAGAATTGGTCCTGCAGGGGCCGCTACCCAGTATTCTCAGAGCGACACTGGCGGGTACTAAAAAACCAATTGAATTCTCGTTTAATCGTGACGCCAGCAAGATCACTTTGCATGTCCCCGGTCAATCCACCGGCTCGCCGCCGGCACGAATCCAATTTTTAATTGCCGAGGAGACTTCCGTCCTTGCCGATGGAACGGTCATCCTAAGTGCACTCGATAGCGAGGTGGTAGGACAGCAGGCCAAGCTCGAATCGCACCCCGGAAGCCACCGCATCGGTTTCTGGGGAAATGCCGCTGATTACGTGCAGTGGGAGTACCGTGCGCCGCCAGGCGAGTATGCGGCCGAACTCGTCTATTCGCGAGCGACCCCCGATGGAACGGTTGTTGAGATTTCCATCGACGATTCCGTCTCGACGTTGGAACTTTCTCATACCGGTAGCTGGTATCGGTATCGAAACGTTCCGATTGGCGACGTGGAGCTGATCGGAAACGCTCATACCGCGACGGTCCGAGTGCAGCGGATTGTCAATGGCGGAGTCATGAATTTAAAAGCGATCATTTTAACGCCTCAGCCATAAAAGCCCCAAATGCGATGCCGGAGTTGCTAGAATCATGTTCCGACAATTCGGCCTCCATCCCGCCAAATATTCACTTAACATTTGCTCTCGTTCACACGATTGACATCACCTGAGGACCTTGAAATGCATTTCCAGCCCGGCGTGAGGTTGTTGAAACCTCTCCTCACGATTGTTTGCTTACTCTTCGCGACATCGGGAGGTTGGTCGGCATTCGCAGCGGATCCGTTCAAATTCCAAGAAAATGACGTGGTGGCCATTTACGGCAACGGTTTGGCTGACCGGATGCAGCACGATCCGTGGGTCGAGACAGTACTACAAAACAATTTGAAAGGCCTGGACGTCAGCTTTCGAAACATGAGTTTCTCGGGTGACATGGTCAACAAAAAGCCACGTAGCCAAGGGTTCACTAACGACATCGAGTATCTGCAGCATGTGGCACCTGATGTTGTATTTCTTTTCTACGGTTACAACGAATCCTATGCAGGACCAAACAAGGCCGACGCCTATCAGGCTGAATTGGTCAAGTTAGTCGAGAACTATCGAAAAGTGCGTAAGGACGAGGGCGTCGACCTCCGTTTCGTGCTGTTCAGTCCGATCGCATTTGAAAACACGGGAGACCGCAATCTCCCCGAGGGCACGGAACAAAACGAGAGTTTGGCCGCTTACACCGAGGCCACTCGTCGCGCTGCTGCCGAAACGAACTCGACATTTGTGGACCTCTTTTCGCCAACCCTGCGGTTATTCCAGTCCGATGCCGAACGGTACACAATCAATGGCATTCACCTTTCAGCCAATGGTTACCTTGAACTCGCGGAGATGATCTCACAAGCGCTGCTTGGAAAGCCTGCGCCACCGGTCGACTCGGTTGCCGACCTGTACTCAGCGGTCAAGGACAAGAACTGGTACTGGCACAATCGCTATCGCGCGACCGATGGTAACGACGTTTGGGGCAGTCGTTCGGTGCTCAGCTTTGTCGACGGTCAAACCAATGCAGACGTGCTTAAGCACGAGTTGGTGATGCTTGACGTGATGTCCGCCAACCGTGACCAAGTGATTTGGGCTGCCGCCGAGGGTCGAAAGATTGAGCCCGATGACAGCAATGTTCCCCCACCGGTCAAAGTGATCTCGAATATTGGTGGCGGCAGCAAGAGCTCCAATGCAATGAAGGAAGGAGATGTTGATTATCTCAGTCCCGAGGAGAGCCTCGCCAAACTCAATGTCCCTGAAGGCTATGAGGTCAATGTCTTCGCTTCGGAAGTTCAATTCCCTGATCTGGCGAACCCGGTGCAGATGCAGGTTGATGCTAAAGGCCGGTTGTGGGTATCGAGCTGGAACACGTACCCGAAGTGGGAACCGTTGAAGGAAATGAACGATAGCCTGATGATCTTGGAGGACACCGACGGCGACGGCAAGGCTGACACCCGCAAGATCTTTGCTCACGTTCACAATCCTCTCGGATTTGAATTCTGGGGCGGTGGCGTGATTGTCACATCGGGGCCCGATTTGCTCTTCCTCAAAGACACCGATGGCGATGACGTCGCTGACGTGCGGTACCCCCTGTTGCAAGGGCTCGGAACCGCCGATACGCACCATGCGGCCAATAATTTGATCTATGGCCCCGACGGTGGGATTTATTGGCAGAGTGGTATTTTCCTAGTTCATAACCATGAAACGCCGTGGAAACAGAACCTGAATATCGGATCGTCGGGAATGTACCGTTTCGATCCACGGACCTTTGCGATCTCACCACACGCTGAAAACCGGCCCAATCCACACGGGACCAGCTTCGACCGTTGGGGCTACTGCTACGCTAACGATGGTACGGGCGGCCGCTCGTACCAAGTGCGCCCCGAGGGGAAGGGATTCAAAATGTTTGAATTGCTGACCAAGGAATTCCGGCCCGTCGCGGCGGACGCCATCATTTCCTCGGATCACCTCCCCGACGATGTGCAACAGGATTTCTTGATCTGCAATACGATCGGATTTCTGGGTGTCAAACAGTACGATCTCGATCGCGATGGCGACGGTGCGAAGCGAAAGCTCGGCGAGGTCTGGGGCACACCGGTCAAAGCGTTGATCGATAGCGAAGATCGGAATTTCCGACCGACCGACGCGGTCATCGGGCAAGATGGTGCGCTGTATGTGTCGGATTGGCACAACGCGATCATTGGCCACATGCAGCACAATATCCGTGACCCTAACCGAGACCACCAACACGGACGCATTTTTCGCCTAACAGCGACAGGGCGAGAATTGCAGAAGCCCGTCAAGATTCACGATCAGCCCATCGAAGTGTTGCTCGACAACCTCAAACATCCGGTTGATGGTGTGCGTCACCGCAGTCGCGTCGAGCTGAGTGCCCGTGATTCGCAGGCAGTGATCGCGGCAACCGTCAGGTGGATGGCGGACTTCGATCCCAACGATGAACTCGAGGCGCACCACCTGCTCGAAGCACTCTGGATGCACCAACAACATAACGTCCAGAACGAGGAACTGCTCAACAAGCTGTTGAACTCAAGCGTGAAGCATGCCGCCGTTGCTGCCAGCACGGTAAAACATTTTTGGGATAACGTTGACACCGCTGGCGCGAGTGGATTCACGGCACCCGCCGAGGAGCACATCGTCACATTTACGACTCCCAAGCATCTCCGCAATGCTGATCGGAAAGCGTACAAGCTCGGCGCGACAATCTATCAGCGAGAAGCCCATTGCATGACCTGCCACATGGCGGATGGCCAGGGCAACGCCAACGTGTACCCATCTCTGGTGGGTAGCCCTTGGGTACTCGGCAGCGAAGAGCGTCTCATCAAACTCGCCCTGCACGGCATGTGGGGCAAAATGACGGTCAACGGCAAAACTTATGATCCCGCTCGGGGCGTGCCGCCGATGACTGCCTTCCGTTCGATACTCAACGACAGAGATCTCGCTGCGGTGCTGACGTTTGTCCGCAATACGTGGGATAACGAGGCCTCGCCTATCAAGCCAGCTACGGTTAAAAAAGTTCGCGCCGAAACGGTCGACCGATCGACCTTTTGGAAGCCGGAGGAACTACTGGCCGAACACCCGCTCGAAGCTGCTCTCGCTCAGGCTGACGCTGGAACCGAGGTCGACAGTTTTTCCAACGAGGAATTGGAAAAGGAACTGCTCAGCGTTCCGCCTGCCAAGCTGGTGGAAGTCGCGCTTGCTAAAGGGAATGCCAAGCGAGGCAAAGAGTTGTTCTATCAATCGGCGGCGGCCTGCTTTGCCTGTCACGATCCACCAGCAGGTGCCGTTCGCATGGGTCCTGACCTGGCCACAGTCAAAACCGTGTTGACCAATGAAGAACTGGCAGAGGCGATATTGCATCCCTCCAAGGCCATCGATAAGGACTTCGCGCAGGTCAACGTCCTCACCGTTGACGGCGAGATCCTCACTGGCATTCGGGTTTCTGAAAACGCCGATGAGATCGTGCTACGAAATCTGGCTCAGACCGAACCGGTGAAGATCAGCAAGGATGATGTCGAAGATTTGGTCGAATCGAAGGTTTCACTGATGCCTGAGAATCTTGCACGGCTCTTGAAAAACCGTGACGAATTCAACGATCTGATGAAATACATCATCGAGGTCCGAAAACGTTAGGTTGGACGGTGGAGGACGCAGGGGCGAATTTCGTACTGCTGACGATGAACCTGATCACCGAGTTCGATGAATTCGGTCAGGTTGCTATCGGGAGCCATCCGCCACTGCGTTTTTCAAGTTCCGGCCACGGCCGCTCGGTAGCCGCGGACCGTTTCGGCTTGGCATTGTTGATCAATCACGGCAAGGAAGCGGCAGGGCGGTGATCGTTTGACGGGTGCCGAGAAGCACAGGGCCTGATGCAGGAGTGTGGCGAACTCATCTCGCGTGTACGCGGCCCGGACGCTCGCCGAAGCGTCGAAATGCACGACATCACTGCGTGTGACGAGACGGGCGGCGGCCGTGATGAGGGCGAGATTGGTGCGGGATCTCTCCAGATCACAAATCACGATCGCCCGATCGCTGACCCGCCACATCTCTTGGATCAATCGCGAGACTTCGGGCGGGTCGAGATGATGCATGAACAATGACGAAGTGACCACATCAAACCCCGCCGGTAATCCATCCCGCAAGCAATCCCGGCACACGGTGCCGAGTTGGACGCCGGCTGCATCGGCCGCTTCGGCCGCTGTCTGCATGGCCAGTTCACTGCGGTCGAGGGCCGTCACCGCCAACAGCATCTTCCGCCGACCCGCCATCCGCAGCCACTCGATCGGTAAATCACCGCTACCGCTGGCGACGTCGAGCACCCTCAGCGGTCGGCCGGCCGGCATCGTAGCGGCCAACCGAGCGAGCTGACGAAATAAAGTGCCGGAGATACCGCTGAGCCGGTTCAAGCGACGCAAACCCGCCAGCGCCGCCCGATGCCGATCGGCCGACAGGTCGGGGGCGTCCATCCATTCATTGACACGACAGCGAGGGAACGTCATGACGTCGGGTTGTGCTCCACGGGAGAGGTCTGAGCGGATGAGTTGCCTCGAAATTGACGCACGCGAAATACCAACGCGATCAGGCAAGCGATGATCACGACAATGCTCACCCACTGTGAGATCGATAGCGAAGTCCCAAATTGCCCCGCCTCATCGACACGGACCCATTCCAAGATGATTCGCAACACAGCATAAGCGATGAAACCGCACAGCATCAAAATACCGTCAAGGTGCACCCCGCTGATCCGCAAAATCCGCTCCAAGATCAACAGTAACACCAACATCACCGCTGCCATTACGGAACTGATGATTTGGGTCGCCCAAACTGGAGCTGCTCGGGGGGGCAGCTGATCGGGCGAAAACCGAGCCACCAATTCACCGTCGCGGACCACCGCCAAACCCGGCAATGCGTCTTCGGCGGGAATATCGGGCGGGGCCAATTTGGCAAAATCCGGATCGAGAATCAACGATACCGTCTGGCCTGGTTCAATGCTCCCCTGCGCTGCCAAACTGCCTGGCGTTACCGACTCGACCCTCCACTGCGTCCGCGCCCGACCGTGCTTGCCAGGTTCCCGTTCGGTGCTGCTAACAGGTTCTGCGGTAATCCCAATCAGTTCACCACTGAGTAGCTGATCCGCGTAGACGCTGCTGCCTGGCGGAAATTCAGCGGCCAGCGCGTTCGGCTCACAGGCCCCCCCATAGCAGCAACCATTCATGAGGCAGCCCAATCGCCCGAAGAATAAACCCACAAAAATACAGGGCACAATCACGTCACCAAGCTTCCAAAGGGGCAGACGCATGCGGGTGATCGCCCATGCCGAAGCAAGAAACCCACCGATAAAACCGCCATAGACAACCAATCCGCCCTGGGTCATCGCGGCCATGGCGGCAATGGTTTCAGGCCACGTGTCGCGTATAAAATCATTATGGTATTGGACCACATAGAACAGTCTGGCCCCGATTAATCCGCCGATAAATGTCCACGGCGCCAATCGAAAGATCGACTCCGCCCCCAGTCCGGCACGGTCCGCTCGCCAGGCCGCCAGCGAGACGGAGGCGACCGCCGCGAGCATCAGAAACATGCCGTAACCCCGAATCGGTAGTCCGACTGGGTCGCCCGCTATGTTGGCGAGTTCGAGCCGCGGCAGTACGAACACAATGATCGCCGCGAAAATCGCCCACACCACGCCCTCTTGAGCGATCAATGTTTTCCACGGTGAGAACGATGCTGAGCGTCCCGATGACCCCGCTGCGGCCGCCTCCGATTCGCGGGAGGGGCGTGATTCGCGGGAGGGGCGCAGCTGAGCCCACGCCAGGCGAACGATGACGTACAGGATCAGAGCAGCGAGCAGCCATCCCACGCCGAAAAATGGAATGCCAGCAATCTCGTGTGGAATTAGAAAAAGCGTTCGACGCATAACGATCGCAGGGGCGAGGGGAATAAGAATTGAATAATTGTGGCCCGATTAACTGATCAAGCCAATGTCGCAGGCCCGATACGCCACGAATAGGCGAATTTTCACTCCAGACGCTACAACCTGCCTCTGGGGGGACAAGAAAATTTAGCTAGACTAGCAATTCTGAGCAGGTTTGCGAAACTTTCGCCACCCGCAACTACACTGATGCTAGCGACTGACTATGCTATGTCGCTGACGGCCCCCATATTCTCTTCCAATTCGTTCTTCGAGGTCCCGATTCATGCCCAAGGCGCTTTGTCTGCTCAGCCTTGTGGCGTCGATTCTCCTGCTCGTGCTGTTCGGAGCCGATCTGATCATGGGCTTTGCGGGGATGCAGGACGCCGCCCCAATGCAAGGGACCAGTATGTTGATGGACCTTGCCTTCTTAGCATTTGCGGGCGGATTGGCCTACATGAGCTATTCCACCTATCGCGAACAAAGATGAGTGGCACGGGAGTTCACGGAAGACCGCGGGTTCAGAGTTCAGAGTTCAGACGTTAGAGTACACAGCGGTCCTTCTTCTGAACCCCTGAACCTTTTTTCTGAATTCTCCCTCTGATGTCTTCTCTGGCTGACTCTATCGGCGAAATGCTCGCCACATATCCCGATCCCGAATCCGGTCGACCGCTTGGTCCGATGGGCCAGATTCAGCAGATTGAGGTGGGCGACGACACGGTGACAGTGCGGATTGGGATCACCACGCATTGCCAGCCGATTGCTGATGAATTCGCTGATGCTGTTGCAGACAAAATTTTGACGATCGCACCCGGCAAGCGGGTGACGGTTGAGACGCCCGTCCACGAACGTCCACCGGCTCGCATTGGCCAGATCGGATTGCGTGCCAAGAGTGTGATTCTCGTAGGCAGCGGCAAGGGCGGGGTCGGTAAGAGCACCGTGGCCGCGTCGCTGGCCCTGACACTGCAACGTCTGGGCGCTAAGGTTGGATTGATGGACGCCGACGTCTATGGGCCGAGCATCCCACACCTACTCGGACTGCGGGGGCGTCCCGCCGTCTCCGAACAGAAGAAGATTGAACCCATTCGACTGGCCAATGCCATGCCGGTGATGTCAATGGGTTTTCTACTCGAACCCGACCAAGCAGTGATCTGGCGTGGGCCCATGCTCCACGGTTCCATTCAGCAGTTTCTGAAGGATACCGATTGGGGCGAGCTGGATTATCTCGTAATCGATATGCCACCGGGCACGGGGGATATTGCCCTAACACTTTCACAGAATGTGCCCGTTTCGGGAGCGGTCGTGGTGTGCACGCCGCAGGAGGTGGCGTTGCTAGACGCTGTCAAAGCGATCAGCATGTTCCGCAAAGTCAACATTCCGATCGCGGGCATGGTCGAGAACATGAGTGGTTTCCTGTGCCCCGATTGTGGCAAGACCTACGATATCTTCGGCAGTGGCGGGGCGCGGGAAAAAGCCGAAGAGCTCGGCGTGGCTTACCTCGGCGGGCTGCCGATCGACGTTACCCTGCGGGTTGCAGGCGATGAGGGGCGACTCGCCGAAGTGATCGAGACCGACGAGCGAGCACGTGCTCCATTTGAAAAAATTGCCCGAGCGCTGGTTCGCAACCTGGCCGCCGAAGCGGCAACAGCGCCACCCAAAGCGTCGCTGCCGACACTGTAGCGTTTCCTGAGGAGCGGGCTGATCCAAGCAGATGCGACGGCCCGTTTTCACTGGGTCGTGTTCCCACCGCTTGCTACAGCCCACCCTCTGAGCGTTCGCATGCAGCGTGCACGCGTTGGAAGGGAACATCGATACAGACACCATAGCCCGGATCCCGCGCCACACGAAAACGGCGGAAGTGTGGGGTGCTGAGCCCACACAGAAATTTGGCTTGATCGAGTGGTTCCGCAAACACGTCGGGATATCGCTCGATGGCGTTCTTCATCGCCATCGACGCCGAACGGCCAATGGAATCTCGCCCTGACTCGGTAGAGAGAGTTGGAATGGTGTCGGTATTGCGATCGGTTAACTTCGGCGAAACGTCCGATGCGCTGCGCAAACACACGCTACAGCGGCCGCAGGGTCGCTTGCGGCGGTGCCCAAAATGCTCCGCCAACCCGATGGCGAGGCACTCGGAACCTCGTAAAAACTCGATCATGTCTGCTACCCGGGTGATACTCTGTTCGAACTGTTGGAATGCGTGACGCTGCAAAGCAGCAATCACGGGCTGACGCCGTTTAATTGGCTTGACCCATTCGTAGCCGTGCATCGAGTCGGTCGCATCGACATTCCACAACCCCGCGATCGCAGTTTGCTCGATCGCGGCGATCAAGCATTCCCGATTAAGTTGATACTGGTCAGCGGCAACAATCAGATTAACCCGAAAACCTCGCCGCCCCTTTGCGAGCGAGGCCAACACGGCTCGGACGGCGTCACGATGTGCAGGGTCGCATTTTTCGATGATCACCTCGCTCGAAAACTTAGGAGTGATCCGATAGGTGTCGTACCGCATCGGTTGACATCGCAGGTATCCCAGCGTCTGCAGCCGAATCAGGATCGTAGCCAGGGCGGGTGTGGAAAGATTGATTTCCCACCCGAGTTTGCCAAGCGACAGATAGAATCGCGCGGGTTGCCCGATCAACCGGTCGAGCAGGTTTTTGAGTGATGTGGCGGTGGGCAAGTCCCCCGCCGCCAAATTTCCGAGGGCGACTTCATCACCACGGACGAGCAGTGTTTCGCACTGACACGGCTTCCCGTCACGTCCACCGCGTCCTATCTCTTGGCTGTAGGCTTCGATCGATTGGGACGGGTTATAGTGAATCACGCGGCGGATGTCGGCCTTGTCCACCCCCATTCCAAATGCGATCGTTCCGATCAAAATCGCATTGGCCGATTGGCCGAAGGCAAGTTGCACGTCGTCTCGTTCCGCGCTGGACAGTCCCGCGTGATAGACCAAAGGCTCCAAACCCGCGTTGCGGAGCGTTTCGCCGAGTTGATCAGCGGTACTACGGCGCGTGACGTAGATCAACGTGGCACCGCGGCGACGAGAACGCGCCCCTCGGAGCCGATCGATCAATGCCGCGTCACGCTCGCCGCTGCTGATAGGCGTGCAGCCCAACCGCAAGTTACTGCGGTGGGGTGACAACCGCACTGTTTGTTTGGCGTCGATCGAGAACGCTTTGCGGATGTCTCTCACCACAGCGGTCGTGGCCGTTGCGGTCAGGGCGAGCGTTTGTCCGATCTGGTAGCGCTCGACGAGGTCCGGGACGCGGAGATAGTCGGGCCGAAACGAGTGGCCCCACTGACTCATGCAGTGGGCCTCGTCAATCGCCAGCAGCGAGATCGGCAGTGCCCCGAGCTGGGCGGCGAATCGTTCGTTAAAAAACCGTTCCGGCGCCAGATAGAGCAGCTTGGCTTGGCGGGAGTGCAGTTTTCTCCAAGTCGCTGCAAACTCGGCAGCAGAAATCGACTGGTCAATCCTCAGGGCGGTGATGCCTTTTCGCATCAGTGAATCGCACTGGTCTTTCATCAGTGAAACCAGGGGCGAGACGACTACCGTCAAACCCGGTAAAATCTGGCTGGGTAATTGAAAGCAGAGACTCTTGCCGTGTCCGGTGGGCAGTACCGCGAGCGCGTTTTGGCCACGCAGGACGGCATCGATCACTTTCCGCTGAGCGGGCAGCAATTGAGGGTATCCGAACTGGCTCTCTAATAATTCGTGGGCGATTTGCCATCGCAAGCAAGTCTCCCCCTCGTCGCCACGCCTGTGCTGCTGCTCACCGGTATTCACGTTTGACATGATAGTCGCCCCTCGTCATGGACACACCGGGTCGTCATGATGAGCGGGGTCGTCATAATTGAGTCGTGCCGATAAGTTTTCAGGGTCGGCGAGAATTGAGCCCAACGCTCATTCTGCTCCCTTTCTTCCCTCTCCCGTCTCCCCCTCTGCCTTTCCTCATGGCTGCGACCTACAAAGACGCTGGCGTCGATCTCGACGTGTACGCGGAATCAATGAGCCGATTGCCTCGCTTGATGCATCGCACATTCAGTCCACGCGTGCTGCCGAGTGACGGCGGGTTCGCGGGGCTGTTTCGACTGGATTTCGACGGCAAACTGTTCGCGAGAAATTACGAAGAACCCGTCCTCGTCAGTGGCACCGATGGTGTGGGGACGAAGCTCGTCGTTGCTCAGTCGCTCGATCGGCACGACACCGTCGGCATCGATTTGGTCGCGATGTGCGTCAACGATTTGATTTGCACAGGGGCTGAGCCGCTGTTTTTCCTCGACTATGTCGCGATGGGACGCGACGATCCAGCTCGCTTGGAGCGGATCGTGTCAGGAATCAGTGATGGTTGCGTGGCTGGCGACATGTCCCTTCTCGGGGGCGAGACCGCGATCATGCCCGATATGTATGGCACAGACGATTACGATCTAGCAGGTTTTGCCGTCGGTGTTGTCGAACGCAAACGATTGATCGATGGACATTTAATCACCCCTGGTGATGTTGTACTGGGGCTGGCGGGATCGGGACTGCACAGCAACGGTTTTTCACTGGTACGCAAAGTGATTGCTGACAGCGGTGTGGGCTGGGACGACTGCCCACACGAGTTGGGTGGCGAGTCACTCGGCGACGTCTGTCTACAGCCCACTCGAATCTATACTTCTGCCATTCGCGCCATCCAGTCGCACTATCGGGTCAAACAGGTCCTGCACGGAATTGCCCACATCACGGGGGGCGGGATCGAAGAGAACCTTGATCGCATTTTGCCCAAGGGGGTCGACGCCATCATCGACCCCGCTGCCTGGACTCCCCACCCAATTTTCACCTGGGTGCAGCAGCAGGGTGCGGTCGCCACTGCGGAGATGCGGCGGGTCTTCAACATGGGAATCGGGATGGCGATCGTCGTCAACGAGTTTTATGCTGGCAGTATCGCGGGACAGATGCAATCACTGGGTATCGATTGCCATCGCATCGGCTCGATCACGACCGGCACGGGGCAAGTTCACTATACTGACCAGGAAGTCTGAGCCGAGTGCCGTAAGGCTCCGTCGCCAGCCCGGTCGCTTACGCGTCTCGACTCACTCATTTAACAGCCCGCTAGCCAGGGTTTTAAGCTGGCTTTCTAATCGTTTTCCAAACCTTCCTATTCGAGAGAGAGCACAACATGGCCCGCGTCGTTTATGCCACCCTTTTGAGCGTTCTTCCCGCCACGGTACTCTTCGCTCATGAAGGGCACGGGCACACCGCACCCGGCCAGGGCAATTCGTTATGGCATTATGTCACCGAACCGCAGCACGCGTGGGTGCTCACCGCGTTGGTGGTCGTCGCCGCAGCGGTAGCACTGTATCGCTGGTCACAGCGAAACGTCATCGCGTCCGCCGACGACTTGTCCTAAGCGATCCAGCATGCCTGCCGAGCAAGAATCCGTGAAGCGCATTACGACTCGCTCGCTGCAATCGATGCGACAGCGAGGTGAAGCGATCACCATGCTGACCGCATACGATTTCCCAACGGCGAGATTGCTCGACGAAGCGGGAATCGATGTGCTACTGGTCGGTGATTCGCTGGCCATGGTCGTCCAGGGCCACGACACAACGCTGCCGGTGACCATGGACCAAATGATCTATCACGCTGAGATGGTCGGTCGCGCCGCCAACCGCGCGATGGTTGTCGTCGATCTCCCTTTTCCCGAAGGCCAGATCGAGATTACGCGAAGCATCGAAGCCAGCGCGCGGGTCCTCAAAGAGACGCACTGCCACGCCGTCAAACTCGAAGGGGGCGCCGAACAGGCGGGCCGAATCGAAGCGATCGTGACCGCCGGAGTGCCCGTCATGGCCCATGTCGGCCTGCGTCCCCAAAACATCCACGTCGATGGTGGCTATCGCCTGCAACGTGACACCGAGAAATTGGTTGCTGACGCTCAGGCCGCCGAAGCAGCAGGCGCGTTTGCGGTCTTGATCGAGTGCGTGCCAGCTGCGGTCGCCGCCGCCATCACCGCCGCCGTCTCGGTTCCCACCATCGGTATCGGTGCGGGACGCAGCGTATCGGGACAAGTTCTCGTCACGCACGACATCGTCGGCTTGACCTCCGGTTACACACCCAAATTCACCCGCCAATTTGCAGACCTCGGCGAGGCACTTCGGGACGCCGCGACGGATTACTGCGAACAAGTCCGCCAAGGAAATTTCCCCAGTGACGCGGAAAGTTTCTAGGCCGCGACGGTGTCCTCCCGACCCCGTCACTTCCAACAGCAGTCGACCTACTTCCCGCTCAAGTCAGCGGTGCCGTTCGTCCACCCAGCGGCGAGACTTCCCCTCACTGCGGGGCAGACTCCCCGGGGCGACCGTCGTTACGGGAATCCGGAGTGCCATCCGATCACGCAGTAACTCCGCTAGCGGCGTCTGAACCTCGGTCACACCCTCATTCTCCACTTCGATCCGCAGTTGGTCCATCTCGTCACGGCGGGTAGCGATCATGCGGAACTCGGCTGTCGGAGCGATCTCTCGGACAATCGCCTCAATGCTGCTCGGAAACACATTGACGCCTCGAATCACCATCATGTCATCGGTGCGGCCAAGTACCCCGCCCGGTAGATGCACAAACCGGCAGGGCAGATCATGATCCCATTGAGGCCGGACGATGTCACCGGTTCGGTATCGGATCGCAGGGCCTCCTCGGCGTCCGAGGTTCGTCATCACGAGTTCACTCAACTCACCCTCGGCGGCTCTCCGCGGCACGGCAGTGACGGGGTCAAACACGAGAAACTCAGCGATGAATTCTGATTCGATGACATGCAGCCCCGAATCGTCGGCGCTTGCGAACCCCCATGCCCCCAGCTCGCTGGCACCGGCGTGATCGATCACCCGCGCCCCCCACTGAGACTCAATCGCCTCACGGATTGTTGGCACGCTGCCGCCAGGCTCGCCCGCGACAATGATTCGCGAGACGTTGTTCTTGGATAAATCAATGGAATGCTCAGCGGCGACACTTGCCAGGTGCAGGGCGTAGGTTGGGGTACAGCAGAGCACGGAGCAGCGCTGCTGGGCAATCATGTTCAAACGTGCCAAACTCGATAGCCCACCGCCGGGGATGACGAGCACACCACGCTGCACCAGTGCGTCATTGGCCGACCAAAACCCAATGAACGGGCCGAAGGAAAACGCCATCATCGCAATATCTGCGTTGGTGACCTCCGCCGCGTCGAGCACGTATTGCCAACAATCCAGCCACCACGCCCAGTCGGCTGTGGTGTCAAGCACAGGCATCGGCCATCCCCTCGAACCACTGGTTTGGTGATACCGCGTGTACTGCTCGGCGGGCAATGCGAAGATTCGGCCGGGTTCGCCAGGAGACGCCGCGAGCAGATCGGACTTGGTAACCAAGGGTAGACCAGCGAGTTCGTCGAGTTGCCGCAGCGGCAACTGACAAGCAGCCATCGATGGCGCGTAGAGCGGATGCTCAGACACGGAAGTCAAAATGCCGTTGAGCTTGCCAAGCTGCAGTTGTGTCAGTTCGTCGCGGCTCAGACCGCAACATTGGGGACGTGTCAGGATAGTCATCAGGCGGATTTTTGAGGCAGTCGGTAGCCGGCGTCCGTCGTGGAAACGGATCAACGACAGACTGGAGCAATCGTTTCGCGCCCGCCCCGGTGGCCGCCGCAATGGATTGTCCGATCAAGCGAGGTGCTATCATAGCGGCGACGAGACACCCGTACCTCACCGCCGCCTCCGCATAGCTGATTTTCCCCCGCTGAGCGATGTCGCTCTCAGCCCACGCCAAGCCGACGACGAGCAAACTCGCTCCAACGACCGCTAGTCCGCATCGGACCCAAGACCTCGCCTCGGAATCAACGCGCAACCCGATCAAGACGACTGGAATCATGCTAGTGATCACAACCATCCCCACCCAGAAAACAGGTCCGCGCTGGACCAGGGAAGTGTAGCGGAGCAGCGCTACCAAGATCGCACATGCAGTCAGCGTGGCCAGCAGATCAGCGATCGTGAACTGGCGGGCTCCATGCCCAGAACTTTCGAGTCGCCCACACAAACCGTTCAATGCGTTTGTCGCACACACTAAAACCGCTAAGACCCACGTCCGGCTGAGTGTCCAATCGCTCGTCCAGAGCCCACTGCTCGGCCCAACGTCCCCCATGTGGTCGCTGTCAGTTAGTGTCAAACCGAATAACTGCGATAGCACCAAAGCCATGTAGCCACCTGCCATCACGAGGAACGCCCGTGTCCCCTTGGACCATATCCCCTCGGACCATATCCCCCCGGGGCCGGTCCTATTTGCACGTATCCCTTTCAAGCTGCCGCGTTGTGGCGTCAGCGTCGCCGCCAGGGCAAATCCATATAGGAGCCCGACCATCAGTTCATGTGGGATCGAACCGTCCAGCGGGATCGGCAGGTTTAGCATCCGTGTTCCGTTCCGAGTGGGGAGTTATTCGGTTAGATTAGGCCGTTCGGCACGGTATCTATATTGATTGGCTGCTCAAATTTCCGGCACCCACGAGTCACCTACTTCCACGCGAGTCTGAACATGGACGGGACGACTGAACCGATTATCGCAATTATCGGACATCCGATCGCTGGGAATCCGACGCAATTTGCATTGGAAACCGGGTTCGCCGCTGCCCAGATTGACTGTCGCGTTCTATCGGTCGACCTGCCGCCGGATCGGGTATCGGCAGCCATCGCGGGCATGGACGCGATGAACTTTCGCGGCATCTGGATCACTCCTTCCTGTCGCGCTGCATCATCGCTGGTCGCTCCTCAAGCCTCGCTTCCCCTGCTCGATTTTCTACAACACCGCAGAGACGCTGCATCAGCCCCCCCGTGGACGACACTCTCATTGAAGCAACGGGTCTGGCCCGGCCTTGCTGGCGACCTCCTCGATCGCCGCTCCTGTCACTGTCGGAAACTTTGGTGGATTGACGATCGGGCAGGTCTTTCAGCGGATGACTTACACGCTCAGAGAACGAAACTTGTCGAACAGATACACGCCGCGAACTGCGATAGTTTCTCGGCATTCGAGGTGGACCAGATCGAAATCGTTAACACCCCCACCGGCATCGAAGTCGACGACGACCTTGATAATGCCGACGTGATCATCTGGGCACGGTCCAAGAACGTCCCCACTCAGTGGGAGCCTTCTTGTCGGAGTATCATCATCGATCTGAATGAGAACTGGGATCCTGAACATCTCGTTTTCTGGGATGGAATTAAGGCGGTCGCTGGCGACTGCTTGCGCGGCGCTGACGTGCATGCGGCTTGCTTGTCGCTTCTGACCAAGCTGTTATTCGATCGCCACGTCGATCCGGAAGTGTTTCAAGACGCTGTCGATGAGTACCTAGCTGTTTGACACGAATCGACATTGGCTGCTTGACCTCTTCCAGAGGAACTCGTTGAGCCACCCACCCATCAGGCCGCGAGTTCGCCGCAAGAACGCAGGTCAATGCCCGTGCGGCCTCACCGCTCAAGAACGCCCCCTCAGAAAGAAGTGCGATGAAAAGCATTCCCAAACAGGCTGCTGACCGCAAGCTGCAAACCGGATTGGTTGCCGCTGCCGAGCAGCTGCGTAACGCCGTCGACGCGCTCAGCTTCGCCGATCCGGTCACCCATATTTACAACCCGCTCGATTATGCTTGGGATTTGCACCAACGTTACATCGCGCAAGCAGCCGCGAGCGCCCATGTTTTGTTCCTGGGTATGAACCCAGGCCCCTGGGGAATGGCTCAGACGGGAGTCCCTTTCGGTGAAATTGCTGCGGTGCGCGACTGGATGAAAATTCGTGGAGACGTCGAGAAGGTCGAGAACGAACACCCCAAACGACCGGTCGAAGGACTCGCTTGCCAACGCAGTGAAGTCAGTGGCCGGCGGTTGTGGGGGCTCGCACAGGATCGTTTCCAAACTCCCGCAGCGTTCTTTCGCAAACACTTTGTGTTGAACTATTGCCCGCTCGTTTTTATGGAGAGCAGTGGCCGAAATCGGACGCCTGATAAACTTCCAGTCGCGGAGCGTGATGCATTGCAGAAGTGCTGCGACCAACACCTACGCGATGTGCTCGCTCTCCTGCCATGGACGCATTTGGTCGGTGTCGGAGCCTTCGCTGAAACCTGTTTGAAACGCGTCACCAACGACAGTGACGGTACTGCGGAAATCGTGCGGATTCTTCACCCTAGCCCCGCGTCTCCCGCAGCCAATCGAGATTGGGCCGGGACGGCGACCACGCAACTCGAACAGGCCGGAGTGTGGTGAGGGCCTCGGGAGGCCCCGACTTGTCGATTCGAGATGTCCGTTCGCGTGCCTATTGGCAACTCATCCATTGGCTTCCGACCGCACCACCCGACCACCCTCGTCAGCGGCGCCCGGCCCGATTTCGATAATCCAATCGGCGGCAGCGGTGAGCATGGGGTGGTGCTCGATCACAACGAGTGAGTGGCCATCGGCGATGAGGGCGTCAAAACAACCGATCAGCCGCGTGATGTCGGCGAAGTGCAACCCGGTCGTGGGCTCGTCCATCAAAAACAACGTGCGACGCTTGGTCGAACCAGCCAAAAAAGCAGCGAGCTTTAACCGCTGGGCTTCACCGGAGGATAGCGTCGTCGCGGGTTGACCGAGCGGGATGTAGTCGAGACCGACATCGACTAGACGCTTCAGTCGGGCCTGCGCCTTGGGCATGCTGCGGAAGAAGCGGTATGCGTCGCCGACCGTCATCTCCAGCACCTCGGCAATGGTGCGATCACGATATCGCACCTGCAAGACTTCGTCACGGTATCGTCGCCCGCGGCACTCGGGACATCGCATCGACACATCCGCGAGGAACTGCATGTCAACTGTCTGCACGCCCGCACCTTCGCACGCCGCACACTGACCGGCCGATGAGTTGAAACTAAAGTGGCCTGGTTTGAAGTTACGAATCCGAGCATCGACCGTGTCTGCAAACGCCTTGCGAATCTCGTCAAAGGCTTTGGCAAACGTGACCGGACAACTGCGAGGACTGCGACTGATCGGCGACTGGTCGACGAGCAAGCAATCTTCAATTCGTTCCACACCACGTAGGCTCTCAAAAGGCAAAGTGGCCGCCGCGCTGCTGGGAGGCGTCTCACCCCGTCGCCGCGCCAATTCGCTCGTGACGGCCCCGAAGAGAGTGTCATGAATCAGACTGCTCTTGCCGCTCCCCGATCGACCCGTGACCACGCACAGTGTTCCGAGCGGGAACGACACATCAACCTGTTTGAGATTGTGTCCCGATGCACCGCGTAACTCAATAAAGTGACTAGGTCTCCGTACTCCTCCATCACCCGCTTGGGCGCTAGCCCCGGTTACTTCACTTTGATCACCCGCTTGGGAGCTCGCTCCGCTTACTTTACTTTGATCAGCCGCTTGGGCGCTAGCCCCGGTTACTTTACGACCAGTTCGACAATCGTGGCTAACGCCTAAATGGCCAGTAGAATCAGCGTTCTTTAAATTTGAATTGTCCTGCTCGCAAAGGTAGGGACCGGTCAGCGAATCGGGGTCGTCGAGCAGCTCCTGGGGAGTTCCCGTGAACGTTTTCTTCCCGCCGCCCACGCCTGCTTCAGGTCCAATCTCGATCACATGATCGGCTGCAGCGATCAGTTGCGCATTATGTTCGACGGCCACCACGGTGTTACCGCGATCACGCAACCGAACGATGGTTTGAATGAGATTGCGGACATCATCGGGATGCAAGCCAGCGGTTGGCTCATCGAGTACGTAAAGCATGCCAATGAGGGTGCTGCCCAGCGCCGAGGTGAGAGCGATCCGCTGCGTCTCACCGCCTGACAACGTTCGGAGCGGTCGATCGAGTTGGAGATATCCCAGTCCCACGGCATCGAGATATTGCAATCGGTCGAGGATTTGACGGACTGGTTCTCGCGCGATCGCGTACTGCCGCTGCTCGCTCGCCTCAGCCACCATAGCGAGCGTCATCGCGTCAACGTCCGCAGTGTGATCCTTACGCTCATTGGTATCGATCGTCACGTTCGTTAGAAACTCGGTGACTTGATCGCATCGCATTGCCAGCACGTCTGCGATGCTTTTGTCGGCAATGCGATAAGCAAGCGCTTCGGGTTTGAGCCGTTGTCCGTCACAGGTGGGACAGGTCGAATAAGTTCGGTAGCGGGACGCGAACACTCGCACGTGCATCTTGTACTTTTTGCGATCCAACCAGGCAAAAAAGCCATCGAGGCCACCGAATTTTCCTTCGGGCACACCGGCGTGAATCTTCTTCAGCTCAGATTTTTTGAGCTTCTCAAACGGCACATCGACGCGAATCTTGAAATCATCCGCGAGGGCGAGCAGCTCGTCGAGCTCATGACTGTAAGACGGTGTGTTCCAGGGTGCGATCGCGCCTTCGCGGATCGACATCGTGGGATCAGGCACGACGAGCGACATGTCGACTCGCAGCACGTCACCAAAGCCTTCACAGGTGGGGCACGCGCCGAGTGGATGATTGAAATTGAACAGCCGCGGTACGGGATCGGCATACTCAATGTCGCACTCGTCACAGCGGCGACGATCGCTGATGACACGCTGTTCCATGTCACGTCCATCAACGGTCATGGTTCGCGCGGGAGCTTTGACCAGCCGCAAGGACGGTTTGGTTTGCCTCACATCCTCCACATGCGCGGAGTTGGATTGACTTCGCTGCAGTAGCACGACAGCTCGTCCGTTACCTTCGGCCATGGCCGTTTCGAGCGACTCAGTCCAGCGCGACAGCTCGGTATCACCGGACAATCGATCAACGACCACCACGGCGGCCACGCCACGGCTACCGATCCGCCGGGCCATTGGCCCCCGGTCCTCGTCGGAAAGACGAAACGTCTCGCCTTTGAGGATCAGACGCAGATAGCCTTCCTGTTGCAGACCGAGCAAAATCTCACTGGCGGCGGCTCGGTTGGGCAGCCAAATTTCAAAGCCGACGATCGCGCGGTCCACGCCGCTGGCCGGATCGGCCATCTCCGCTGCCACACTCTGCGGGCTATCAATCTCGACGCGGCGTCCACAGCCGTAACACACCAGATCGGCAGCCTTGGCAAACAACAATCGAATATGCTCGGCGATTTCGGTAGCCGTTGCGACCGTACTGCGATTGTTCTTGACTGCAGCCGCCCGCGTGACGGCTATCGCTGGTGGGATGCCAGTGATCGAATCGCAATCCGGCTTCTCCAGCCGAGCGAGATACTGGCGGGTGTAAGCAGAAAAACTCTCGATGTAGCAGCGCTGCCCCTCGGCGTAGAGTGTGTCCAGGGCCAGCGACGTCTTGCCGCTCCCCGAAAGTCCACAGATCACCGTTAATTTCCCACGAGGAATATCGACGTCAATGTTTTGCAGATTGTGTACGCGACACCCACGCAGCTCGATCGGGGGCGCGTCGTCTGCCGTGACGTTCTTGCGGGGCCTACGGGAGAGGGTGGGTTTCAAGTGAATCCTCGGTTTGCGTTGAATCTGGCGCGGACCATTTCACGCGTCAGTTATACACGAGTCATTCTGCATCCCGGAAGGGATTCCTTCCCATTCGCTGTCGCTCTTCATCCTCACTCGGTAGCGGGCGTGCGGACAGTAAGTTGTTTCGCATCATCAACTTACCTCACCCTCCAAGCACCGCAGGGAGCGTCGGAACACGAGGCTTTTGTGGTTCATTTGGGCAAACAACCTCTCGATCTGTTAGCCCGAAATGAGGTCGGCTGCCTCGATAGCCCGTCGGGTAAATAAATTAAAAATCCGCACTCAGCAGGATCTCTAAGAAGATCCACTACAGTAGAATCCAGCCATCTCGACTACACACAATGGTCGTACCTCAGGAGAATCCCCATGCCGACTCGATTGCGAACGCTCACGATATTCGTAGCGCTCATAGCCTGCGCCGCGATGACATGGAAGGCCAACGTGATGCAGGCTGCGGACATGCCCCCGAATATTGTCATGATCTTTGTTGACGACATGGGGCCGATGGACCTCGGGTGCTACGGCAGTACTTTCCACCAGACACCCAATATGGACAAGCTGTCGGCGCAAGGCATGCGGTTCAATCAAGCCTACGCTGCCTGCGCCGTTTGCTCGCCGACCCGCGTTTCACTCTACACCGGTCAATATCCTGCCCGAACAGGCACCACCAACTGGATCCGAGGATCCGCGAAACAATTCCCACATGAAAAGCTCAGCGAACCTGCCGATTGGAACGTCGCTGGATTAAAGGATGCGTGGACCACTTTGCCGGAAGTACTCAAGACAGCGGGCTATACCACGGCATCGTTTGGGAAATGGCACGCTGGGGGTAGTCCTGCGGACCATGGTTTCGACCAGAGCTACGACGATTGGAGTTTCAACCGCGAAGAGAACCAAGCAGATCCCAAGGGCGTTTCGCGCCTCACCAAAATGGCCACCGACTTCATCCACGAGAATGACAAACAACCCGTGTTTGTGGTCATCTCACATTTCGCCGTCCACACACCCATCCGTTTCAACAATGCCACCCGCGACGCATATGCAGAGCGAGTCGAGCAGGACAATCCGCAAACCAATGCTGACTATGCCGCCATGGTTGATGAGCTGGACCGGAGCGTGGGGCAGCTACTGGACTTTCTCGATCAAACTGGTGCCGCAGATCACACGCTCGTCATTTTATATGCAGACAACGGCGGGCTGGATCTCGAGGTGAACGGCCGAAAAAAAGGGCCGGCCAACAACGATCCGCTTCGTGGAAGCAAAGGATCCCAGTACGAAGGCGGCCTTCGCGTCCCGCTGCTCGTCCGCTGGCCGGGCCGAGTGCCCGCGAACCAGACCAATGATATACCCATCATCACGCCCGATTTCCTACCCACTCTGGCTGAGATTGCGGGCGTCGATCCCGCAGAGTTGCCACAGACAGTGGATGGCGTCAGCTTTGCCTCGGTGTTAACGGAAAATGGATCGTTAGCCGATCGCCCATTGTACTGGCACTTCCCACACTATCATCCTGGAGGTCGCCCCGGCAGTGTGATTCGGGTGGGCGACCAGAAACTCATCTATCGTCCCGACGACAAGACGGTTGAACTCTTCGACCTCGCCCAGGATCCTCGTGAAGCAAGCGACCTCTCCGCACAGATGCCCGAGCAAACTGAGCAGCTCAACGAACGACTGCAATCTTGGCTCGATCAAGTAGATGCCCCTCGGGCAATCCCCAACCCGAATTACAAGCGAAGACGGGCTCGGTATTGAGCCAAGATTTGATTAAGCCCTGAGTCCCGAACGGGATGGAAGCTCTCTGCCGGGGATGCAAGCCCCGGACGCGAAGCTACGCAGATTGATCGTCCCGAATGGAGCGACAATTTTATTACTGCAGTTTTGGGTGATGGTTGGTGTCTCCCGTCTCAATCCACGGGCTCACGCCCGCGGCGACAACCTGTCGTCCCATTCGGGACTGAGCATCAGTAGTAAAGTCGACGTCCCTCGCTAATGAGAATTGGCCCAAAAGCCTGCTCAACCCAAACGCCGTGCCAGCGTCGATGCCAAATCTCTCAGTGCCTCGTCGCTCGGCAAACTGATTTTCAGCGGCGGTCGACCCTGCTCATCTGGCTCGATCGATTCGCTCAGTTTGCTGGTCAACGCGTCCACTTTCGCTTTGTCGGGTTCCGTCGCCATCATCAGCCTCCCGTACATTCCATGCGAAGTGCTTTACCGAGAATTTGATGAGATCGACTTGAAGTGCCTCAAACAACTGGGTAGCTAGCCCAATCCGAGAGAGACTGCTCAGGTATGAGTAATGGTGTTAGGCCGATGATATTGTGAGTTTTTAGGAACTCGGAGTGAATCTGGCATTGAAGGTAGCGGAAGTCGTCAAGAGTTTTACTATTTCGGCGAGTCACGCGGCACTACCGAAACTCTGGACGAGTTCCGCTACAAAGACTGAGCGACACAAATAGATGCGGTTTTGGCCAGAAAACCGTTAACCCAATTGTGTATAACAGTCATGACGCGCCCCTAGCCCTAGCCGGTTTGTGAAGGAACCAAACGATGACTGACGACGCCAACGCCCCTAAGCACAGTAATACCCTGACGTACTGGATCGCAGGGGCGATTGTGGTCGCGATCGCGGTCGCACTGCTATGGCCCCATTTTGCGATGCACTTCGACATCGGAGGTGAGTTGTTTTTGAGATCACTCAAAATGATCGTGGTGCCGTTGGTGTTCACCTCAGTGATGTGCGGCATTCTTGGGCTGGGGGATGTCCGCCGTCTTGGCAAACCGGGGGCGACGGCGGTCGGCTACTACCTCTGCACGACCGTGTTGGCAGTGATCGTCGGTTTGATTGTCGTCAACGTGCTACGACCAGGCGTCGGGACGGTCGATAAAGCTCGTCTGCAGGAATTCAGTCAAGGATCGGAAAACCCGAAACAAGTCCTCCGCCGAACACTAGCGGAGGAAAGTGGATTGACCGAAGCGGAAGTTGCGGGCGTGCTCCATGACTTGCCAGCAGTCGAAGATGACATCCCCAGCACAAGCAAAATCCTGGAAAACTTGGCCTTGATGCTGGTCACGGACAACCTCTTCCAAGCGGCCGCAGAAATGCAGCTGTTACCGATCATCGTGTTCACGATTTGCTTCGGCGCGCTGCTGACAACGATGCCGAATCGAACTCGCTCCATCACGACACTTATCAGCGAAGCCAATGATGCCTTATTGGCATTCGTCATGATTCTGATGAAGATCGCGCCGCTCGGTATTTTCTGTCTGGTCACGGCTAGATTCGGCAAGGCGCAAGCAGAGGGAAAGTTCATGCAGGAGATCGGGCAGATCGGTTGGTATTTTGCCGCCGTGCTGATCGGGCTGGCTATTCACGCGTTTATCGTCCTGCCACTGATCTTCTGGATCGTCCGCCGAGAAAATCCTTATCGCTATGCCGCCGCGATGAGCCAAGCGTTGCTCACAGCGTTCTCAACGGCGAGCTCATCGGCAACACTCCCGGTCACGCTTGAGTGCGCGGAGTCAGCGGGAATTTCCAAACGTTCGTCGGAATTCGTCATCCCGCTCGGGGCGACGATCAACATGGATGGCACCGCGCTCTATGAAGCCGCCGCCGCGATCTTTATCGCCCAGGTCATCGGACAGGACCTGTCGATGTCTCAACAAGTCATTGTGGCCGTGACAGCAACACTCGCGGCAATCGGCGCCGCGGGGATCCCGGAGGCGGGACTGGTGACCATGCTGATCGTGCTCAATGCGGTCGGACTGCCGCTGGAATATATCGGCCTCATCCTCTCGGTTGACTGGTTGCTCGACCGCTTCCGCACGGCCGTGAATGTATTCGGCGATAGTGTGGGTGCGGCAGTCGTAGCAGTCACCATTCCCGAGGATGAAATACCGGAGCCACCGGCATATGCCCCTACCGGACAATGAACTCAGAGACTGGGCAAAGCAAGACTGGGCAAAACGAATCCAGAGAATACGATAAACAATGCCACAACCGTGACGATAAACAATCCCCACCAAGTCACAACGCTGGTATACCAGCGGTCGCCAAGGCCCTTCCAGAGATTCATTTTATGCCAGTTGAAGGTGAGCTGGTCAGTCACCTGCTCCGCTCGCGGCGGGGCCGTCAGCAAACTTACACAGCTACACACCGCCAAACAGAAGAACCAGTTGATAGACGCCTGATTGGCGTAGGGAACCAGCCACGCGGGAGGTGTGGCGGCGAGGCTCATATACAACTTGATGGCAATGCCCAGACCGAATCCCGAGATGATCGTTACCAACGCACCGGTGCCATTGATCCGTCGCCAAAGGATGCCGAGCACAAACACAGCGGCGAAGGGAGGAGCAAAAAACGCATACAGCGATTGGATGTATTCAAACAGACTGCCGCCGAGCCTACCTACAAATCCGCCCAGCAAGATCGAGATTGCCAGAATGATGATCGATGAGACCACGCCAACTCTGACAAGATCCCGATCCGACGCCTGGGGGCGAAACATCCGCTTGTAGATGTCGAGCGTGACGATGGTTGACGTCGAGTTGAGCACCGAGTTTACCGTGGACTGGATCGCCCCAAAGAGCGCCGCGAGCAGCAAGCCACGCAGCCCCACTGGCACCAACGACTGGATCAGCCGCACGTAGCCCTTATCGGCTTCTGGCTTCACCTGGTCCCACGGTCCCAGCAATATTTCAGGATGCAGCGCGAACAATATCATCCCAGGCACAACGGTGATCAACGGCATAATCACTTTGATCCAACCCGCAAATACAATCCCCATCCGGGCATCGTATTCGCTTCGTGCGCCCAACACACGCTGGATCATGAACTGGTTCAAGACATTGTACCAAACGCCTACTGAGAGAATAAAAGGTATGAGACTGATTGCCGGCACGATGGGATGGGTTGCGGCCTGGAAAAGCGACATGCGATCGTATGCATCGGCGTCTCCACCAGCAAGATGATCCGTGTTGACAGCGACAGCCTCGGCCCACTGGCCATGCGTCGCTTGATTCCGCTCGATCATGATGCGAAATCCGTCGATCAAAGATCCGCCGTCACCCGCCAGTGCGTCCAAGCCAAGGATCGTGACCGTCAATCCTCCCACTATCATGACCGCGACCGTCAAGAGATCGGTCCACGCAACGCTCGATAAGCCCCCGTAAATCGCCCAGATCCCCGATACGATTCCCAACGTAATGACAGCGAACCAGGGATCCCAACCGAACAAGCTCGAGAGGGCCAGCGCACCGCCATAAAGGACCGCAGCCAAAAACGCCACCACGTTGCTGATCACCGTCACAACGGCAAAGATCTGTCGCAGCGCGGCGTTGAACCGGAGCTCCAGATACTCCGGAGTTGTGAAAACTTTGGCTGACAACAGGAAGGGAATGAAGAACCAAATCAAGAGCGAGAATGTAATCACATTGCCCCACTCGAGCATCGAGACGGAGATTCCGAACACAACCGCCGAACCGATCATTCCAATGAAATGATCGCTGCTAATGTTCGATGCAATGAACGATCCTCCGACGACGTACCAGGGGAGTTTCTTGCCAGCTAGAAAATACTCGGTACTACTGGCCTGCTCACCGCGTCCGGCCCAATATCCGACGATGGATAACGTCGCGAAGAAGGCGCCGATTGCCAGATAGTCGAGCGGTGCCAACGCAAATGATTCAACTCCCATGCTTCCCTTTCATTGGTTGTCGCCGACATCGTCACGACTTTCGCGTTCCCGAGTGACCGAAACTCCCAACGAGTTCCACGGCCTGGACAATTCAGTTGATGCGCCCTAAGACGCTCTCGCAACAAGCTTCACAATACGTACTGCGGGATTTTCAATAGCTCTCCATCCCGGAACGCTGATTGGTGTGCGACAATCCCCGCCACGGTCATGTTGAGAGACTGGGCTACATCCACCCAGGGTTTGCGATCGCGGAGGATCGCGTCCACGAATTCACACGTGAGGTGACCGTGTGACCCGCCATGACCACCACCGGCAACACCTGGTGGCAGCGGTGGGCGGTCGGTGTTGACTTGGCCCTGGCCCGCCAGCTGTCCGTAAACACGCCCCTGCTCACCGTGAGCTGACGGCATGTCCCAGCACACCGCCATCCGTGACATCCCACCTTCGCTGGTGCGGAACAAAGCGATCTCTGATCCAAACGGGTTCTGGTAGTCGTTATTTGCCGCCTGCAGATGGGGAATGATGCTGTGATTGCCCATGCAGGAGACCTCTGTAAAACGCCCACCAGTAACCCCGATGTAGTATGCATTGGAATGGGTCGGGTAGTATTGTGGCGGGAGTCCCTTGCGCCAGCCGTTACTGTCCACCTGCTTTGTCTTGGGGTTGTATCCGCCAAGGAGCTTTCCAAAATAATGAAAATACTCGCCCTCCGAATAGACAATCTCACCCAGCTCGCCGGACTGATACTGTTGATGCATCGCGTACAGGTCGGGTCGATAATAAGATGTCTCAAACATCATGTATTTCTGCCCGCTCGTCTTGACCGCCTCAAATAACCGGTCGGCATCCTCGAGCGATCCGAAGACTGCAGGCACCGCCGAAGCGACATGCTTACCATGCTCCAAGCCCGCGATCGCTAAGCGTGCGTGGCTGGGCGCATCCGTTGCGATAAACACGGCCTCAATGCGATCGTCAAGGATCATTTTCTCAAAAGACGGATACGTCGTCTCGCAGCCGCACACCTTTGCTAGCTCGGCGCACTGCGAAGGAATCAGGTCTGTGACCGCGACAACCTCGACGTTCGGGTGGTTCTGGAAGCCAAACTGCGCTCCAAACCGGCACAAACCGTAACCAGCAATGCCCACTCGAATTTTGCGATCCGAGAACGGCTGCCAGTTCTTGGAGGCATGGGTGTCCGACTGCCCTTTTTCAAACCCAGCGATCACCTGACCGCTGGCATCCTTGGGTGCTGACGCAGTCTCTTGAGCCGATGCCGTAATGCCCACGCCAAGCGCCGAGGTGCCCAGACTGACTGCTTGTATGAACTGACGTCTTGAAGTGGATTTGCTCATGAGTATGTTTCCTTAGAGAACGTTGCCTTCGATGACAAAATGAAATTTTTCTAACAAGGGACGATAGCTACCAAAGTCGCTCCTAAAGCTTCGGAAGCTCTTTTTTGATGGCCGGCCCCACATCGATCAATTGTTCCGTTGTTTCACCTTCGGCGACCGTGACTTCCGCCGTCGTCGTCTTCAGCGAACTGAATTGAGGGTCGACAAGTCGGAACATTGTCGCTGGGGGAACCCCGGCCGGATCGTTGGATACTTCAACCGGCCCCTCACTACTAATCTTGTCCACCGTTACCTTGTATGTGCCCGCTGGCGCACCCTCAAACTTTCCAAGTGTCATGATGTTGACGACGCCCGTGGCGTCGGTGGATCCACCGCTGGCCCAAGTATTCGAAGCATCTTCCGGCATGAGCTGCACGCTTGCACCTTCCAGCGGCGTGCCATCTTGCACAATCGTAACTTTGACCGGCTGCAAACTTGGCATTCCGACAGGCAGCTCGTCGCCCGAACAGCCGACAAAAAACGTCGCACTAAGTCCGATGATAAAAAGCTTGGAAATAGATAGTGTTTTCATCTTTGCAATTCATTGTTAAGGAGGAAAATGTGTGAAAGCAGGCTGGGCGATCTCGTCCGCCAGTGCTGAGGATCTCGGCCAAGACTGGTCACCCCACCAATGGATCCGCGGCATTTGGACGTCACGGCAACAAATCAACTGAAACGCCCTGCCAATCCGTGTCGTCAGACCTGATCGACGGATGCAACTTGAGTCGACGATCAGGTTCCTGTATCATTCATTCGAGCGACTCTGTTTCTTGCCCTTGTGGCGATCCCATCGCTCCCCAAACACCATACGGACTCTTGCCGGACTTGACCTGATAACTGTTGAGATTCCCACTATCGATCGAGTCGGTCACGAATCGAACCGCCCCATCAAACAAGAGTGTCTGCACGCCGCCTTGATGGTGGCTGGTTGGAGAAAATGTACCCCAACTATTGTTATTGCCAGCATAGGCGCATGATGGTGAATTGGGAGAGAGCGTTGTTGTAAAGCGGCTATTAATGGCTCGTCCGTCACCGAGAATCAATCCACGCCAGCAGTCCGCAGGGGTGACGTAAGAGAGGCGGTCAGGAGTCATGGGAACAGTCAGACAAGGTGCTGCAGATGCCGTTGTCCCGTCATACATCCCGTTGAAGTTTGCAACGTCTCCTCGGACGAGCGCTAGGTCTCGGGGAGCACCCACAACTTCGCTCATCGCAATCGTGCGGCTCAGTCCGTCGAGTATGTCACGAAATCGCCTCTTATTCGCATTCATGTTGGTGGCCAGAGCACTGACCCACATGCTGCGTATATCAATTCTGGCGATGGCCATGTTTTCAGATGCATCGGACTTGGCATTGTGCCACATCGCATCTCCCAAACAAAACACATAAAGACTTTTGGAAATATTATTCAGTTCCGTCGAATCTCCATTCGCCGCTGACGGACAGATGAACGCGGCTTGTGGACCGGCAGCCTGTAGTGAGGGAGAATCCCACAGATAGGAGTTGGGGGCCGCATTTTTGGCGTCCTGCGTGAAGGCATCATGCAATGCACCCATCTCCATAAAAGGCATTAAAAACATCAGCCCGCTCACCTGAGGATAGGTTGCGTTGTTGTTATAACCCTGGAAATGTGTGGCTGCGGCGGGGAGTTGATTGTATGCACTGTGGTAGTTCTGTATCGCCAACCCCAATTGCTTCAGGTTGTTAGAGCATTGCATCCGACGGGCCGCCTCCCGAGCTGCCTGGACCGCGGGGAGTAACAGCCCTACCAAGACGCCGATAATGGCAATCACGACCAACAGCTCGACTAGAGTAAAACCGTGGTTTCGCTTCGAAAGACAACGCTTCATCTGATCTTCTCACATAAACACAGGAAAGGAATGGATGTGGGATTGCGTTTTTTGCCAATAGCGCTTCGCCGCTGCGATGACAATCGGTGTGTCTTTCGACAATCTCATAAGTGGACATCGCGGAAATGAGTCGATCATGACTTTCGCTCGCCGGAGAGGACCGGGTGATTGTCTCGAATATGATGCGACAGTGATTTCCTTGCCGCTGACCAGTTTCTCGTCAGGAGAGCGGTCAGAATCTCCCGGTGCTGACGCATCGTCTCAATTGCCACGGCACGATTTCGATCCTCCCATACAAACAACAGCTTGTAATATCGCCCCTGACGATCGAAGAAATCTTGAATATAGGTATTGCCCGCCGTGACGATGAGGTATTCGTGCAAGGACTCATTCACACAGAGTTCGCCGCCGGCCGACGTGGGTGCCGCATTCAGTTCGAGCAGGCGTTCCAGTTCTCCGGTGTCAAGCTTGGGCCGAGCCAACTCCAATGCCTTCAGCTCCAACGCCTCACGCACTTCGATAAAAGCCAGGAGATCGTCATGGCGAAACGGACGCAGGCGCCAACCGCGCCGAGGAATGTGATCGAGCACGCCTTCACCAGCGAGTCGATGCAGGATGTTACGGATCGCCGAGCGGCTAATGCCGTACTTCTCAGCCGTCACTTCCTCACGCAAATAAACCGGTTCGCCGCCCAGACTGAGCTGCACTAGGTCGTTGGCAATGACGTCATACGGGTCCCGCGGCGGCTCGGGCGAAGGGTGCTCGCGATGGCCGCCAGGACGCTTGCCGCTCGAGCACGCGACTGCCAGGCGATTGTTTTCACCTTTCTCCAGCAACCCTTCCTCAATCAATTCTGCCACCGCAGCTCGAACAGGCGTCAAGCTGACCTTGTAGTGGCCCGCGAGTGAATCCAGGGTCAGCTGAACCGGCGATTCCCACCCCGATCTCAGCTGCGCCGCGAGGTCATTCTTGATGTAGGAGGTGATTGACATGTCGACAGCGTACTTGTCTTCGGCGACAAAAACAAGTACTTTGGCGACAAAGTCAAATAAATATCGTGCGGCTGATTGTTCGTACCACTCGCGCGGCACATCCCGTCACAGCAGAAACTGGCAGCAGCAATGAAAATCACAGCGATCCAAACGCATGTCTGTCACGCCCGCATGCGGAACTGGATATTCGTCAAAGTGCTCACCGACCAACCAGGACTCTATGGCTGGGGTGAAGCGACGCTGGAATGGCATACTCGCGGCGTCGTCGGCGCAATTGAAGATCTGGCGCCTCTCCTTATTGGCGAGGACCCAACATGTGTCGAGCACCTATGGCAGATGATGTGGCGGCAGCACTTCTGGCACGGCAGTGGTGTGACGAGATCAACGGCGATTGCCGGGATCGATCTTGCCTTGTGGGATATCGTTGGCAAGGCGTACGGAGTGCCGTGTCATAAATTGTGGGGCGGCAGCGTTCGAGATTCGATCCGTTTGTATTGTCATCTCGGCGGTGGCGATCTCGAGAGTTTTTATGAGACGCCCGTCGACAATGCGAAACAGTTCGCGGATTTGGCCCAACAAGCCGTTGAAGATGGATTCTCTGCGTTTAAATCCATGGCGGTGCCACCTACCATGCCGATCGAGGGCCTCGGGCCGATCAAGGCTGCCGATGCCTGTGTCGCTGCGATGCGTGAGGCGGTAGGAGCGGACATCGACATCATGGTGGACTGTCACGCGCGACCTTCACCAGCGATGGGTATGCAGTTCGCAAAAGCTCTCGATCAGTACGGACTCTACTTCCTAGAAGAACCCTGTTGGCCAGAGAGCATTGCAGGACTGGCAGCCATCAATGCAGCGATCGCCACGCCCATCGCAGCGGGAGAACGGCTGACGCATCTAGCGGCGTTTCGTGACCTCTTCGTCGCCCGAGGCTGCGAGATCTGCCAGCTTGACCTGACACACTGTGGGGGATTCACCGAAGCTCGACGCATCGCCGCGCTCGCCGATGCCTATCGAATCGCCCTCGCCCCTCACAATCCGCAGGGACCCGTCAGCACAGCGGCATCGCTGGAGTTCGGGTTCTCACAGCCGAGCTACATCATCTGCGAGTCCGTCCACAACGACGTCCCGTGGCGCGATGATATCGTCGAAGAAGGATTCACCATCGACAAAAAAAACCGCACTGTCTCCGCGAACACGAGGCCTGGGTTGGGGATCTCAATCAACGAGGACGAAGTGAAAAAACACCCGTTTGAGCAGGAGATTGCGCAACGGGTCTTCTATCGAGACGGCAGTGTGGGCGATTGGTAGGAGACGGTAACGCAATTGTTCACGTCGATGACGAGTGATCGGAGTCGCCAAACTCTGTTTTATCTCAGCGTAAGTTTAACTCAGACTGCTCAGACACCATGAATCAATATTCACCCGCCCAGCCTCCATTTGCCCCACCTCCATCTGCCCAGCGACATAGTTCGTTTCGAGGTCGCATCGGAATTGCCCGTGAGGACATCACGCCACCGGTCGGTATCTACTCACGAAACTGGGGTGCCGCGACACATGAGACTGCCGAATCGATTCACCGTTCCTTGTCGCTCACCGCGCTAACGATTGCGACTTCAGCGGGTGGTGATCCTCTCGTTCTGATCGATGCAGACCTGGGCTGGTGGCGCGAGATGAACTCGTTTCGCCGGTTTCAGAAACGGCTACTCGACGAGGTCAAGCTTGCATCGTCCCACCTGATTTTTGCCTTGAGTCATACGCACGCGTCGCCGCCTTTGATGGAGCCCGATCCTTCCCTACCGGGCAGTGAACTGCTCGGACCGTGGTATGAGCTCATCTATCAAGCCGCCGTCAGTGCCATCAAGCACGCGTTAACGACCGCTGACGAGTCCGTCCTGGATTGGCACAGGGGGCATTGTGGACTCGCGGTCGCACGCGACTTCCCTGATCCTCATCCAACCTCAAACCGCATGATCTGCGGTTACAATCCAGCTGTCGCTGCTGACGATACATTGGTAGTGGGACGCATCACCGATCCAGCGGGAACGGTGCGAGCAACGTTGGTCAACTACGCCTGTCACCCCACCACACTAGCTTGGGCAAACACGGCGATCTCCCCGGACTATATCGGGGCCATGCGGGAGACGGTCGAGGAGGCAACCGGCGCGATCGCGTTCTTTCTTCAAGGGATGTCGGGAGAGCTCGCGCCCAAGCACCAATACGTTGGCGATGTCGAAGTGGCCGACCGTCATGGAAAACAACTGGGGCATGCTGCTTTGGCAACTCTTAACGACATGGATCCGGTCGGAAATCATCTGTGCTTCGAGGGCGTGATGGAATCTGGAGCACCGCTGGCACTTTGGAAATATCAACCCCACGAGATCTCGCCAGCATTGCAGGCCATCGAAGTGACCGTGGATCTGAAACTCAAAGAGTGGCCATCAGCGGAGGCCCTCGAACAGCAGCGCATCGCTTGCGATGACCGGGCATTGGAAGAGCGTCTGCGACGGAAACGAGATATCCGGCGGTGGCTCGGCGATGGTTCATCGTTTCCACTTCCCGTGTATGCGTGGAGAGTCGGCGACGCTGTCATTGTCGGTTGTGCAGGTGAAGCCTACTCACAGGTGCAGCAGGAACTACGACACCGCTTTGCCGATCTCACCGTCATCTGCATGAACATTGTCAACGGTACAGTCGGCTACCTGCCGCCAGCCGATTTATACGATGTCGATACTTATCCTGTCTGGCAAACGCCGTTCGATCGTGGCTGCCTCGAACGAACCGGCGAGGCGATGTGCGATGCCATCGAAAAACTTCTCAATTGAATCGCCGCCATCCTCCAATTATGTCCTCATAACCGACGAGAAAGCATGTCGACTACGACGATGAAACCCAGCATGGAAGGTGTATTTCCTGTGCTGAGCACTCCGTTTGATGCCCATGATGAGATTGATCGCGACAGCCTTCAACGCCAAATCGACTGGGCGTTCCAGCTTGGTAGCAACGGTGTTTGCTCTGCCATGGTTTCAGAAATTCTACGACTCACATCGGCCGAGCGAGTTGATCTCAATCAACTCATCGTGGAAATGGCGGCCGGTCGTGGTGCGGTTGTCGCGAGCGTCGGTGCGGAGAGTGTCAAACAGGCCGTTTACTTTGCGAACGCGGCCGTGGAAGCTGGCTGCGACGCCCTGATGGCAATTCCTCCCGTCACCACACGGTTGCCCTTAGCAGCACTTCAAGACTACTTCAGGATACTGGCCGATGCCGTACCCGTTCCGCTCATTGTTCAAGATGCCTCGTCGTACGTCGGCGCTGCGATCCCAACGGAATTCTACGTTCGTCTGCTCGATCAATACGGACCACAGAAGATCCTTTTTAAACCGGAAGGAGCGCCCATCGGACCCAACCTATCCGACCTTCGTGACGCGAGCGGCGGTCGTGCCAATATGTTCGACGGATCGGGCGGCATCCTACTGATCGATGCATATCGCCGCGGCGTCGTCGGCACCATGCCCGGCGCCGATCTGCTCGACGGGATTGTCGCTTTATGGAATGCGTTGAAAGCCGGCGATGACGAGACTGCCTACCGAATCTACTTCCCCATCTGTGCGATCGTGGCCTTGCAACTTCAAGCGGGGCTCGATGGGTTCTTGGCCATCGAAAAGTACATTCTGGTGAAACGAGGTCTGTTCACAACCGATCGCCGCCGCGAACCGAATGCTTGGGCTCTCGACGTGGAAACTCGCCATGAAGTGGATCGACTTCTGGAGATGTTGACCCAAGCAGTTTCCTGCCCCCAGTAGCATGCATCCGATTTATCTTGATCTCACGATCATCGCCGGCTGCGGCGGATTTCGGGTGAGATCCGAAGTCGGCTCCCCCGTCGTTGACGACGCTCGTGTGGAGACTCGCCCACTCAGAGGAGCAGAGCCGTCTGGCTACGATCGCAGAACTCGCATCTCATTGTTGTTAGAATGAAGACCACGCAGTGACCTCACTGCGGGCCCACCTTCATTCCTCGAATTCGCGATACAGGCTTCCCATGGACAGACGCACGTTCTTAACCGGATCCACGCTCGCTACCACCGCTGCAACGCTCGCCGGCGGCGCCTATGCAGCGGAAACCTCCACACCTCGCCGAGTTGGATTGATCGGCTGTGGATGGTACGGAAAATGTGATCTGCTGCAACTGATCAACATCGAGCCCGTCGAAGTCGTTTCCCTGTGCGACGTCGATTCCGATATGCTTGACGAGTGCGCCGATCTCATGCAGTCACGGCAGAAGTCTGGCAAGCGACCGCGAACCTATGCTCGCTTTGACGAGATGCTGGCCGAGCAAGATCTCGATATTGTCATGGTTGCCACGCCGGATCATTGGCATGCGCTCGCCATGATCGCGGCGGTGAAATCGGGTGCGGACGTGTGGGTGCAAAAGCCGACGGGAGTGGATGTACTCGAAAGCAAAGCGATGCTCGATGCGGCACGGGCGAACAACCGGGTCGTCCAAGTCGGAACGCAGCGGCGGAGCACACCGCACTTGATCGAAGCCAAAGAACGGGTGGTCGACGAGGGTCTGCTCGGTAACATCGCTTTTGCCGAAGTCTGCTGCTACTACCATATGCGCGCCAATTCCAATCCGCCGACCAGCGAACCGCCTGCCAACCTTGATTTTGATGCGTGGACCGGCCCGGCACCGCTACGCGACTACAACAAGCTGATCCATCCACGCTCCTGGCGAGCGTTTATGGAATACGGCAACGGGATTGTCGGTGACATGTGCGTTCACATGCTCGACCTGGTCCGCTGGCAACTCGATCTGGGTTGGCCACAGCGAATCAGCAGCGTGGGCGGGATCGAGGTCCAAACAAAATCGATCGCGAACATCACCGACACCCAAACGGCCACGTTTGATTTCGATGACCTCGACGTGGTCTGGACACACCGCAGCTGGGGCAGTCCCCCGGATCCCAAGTATCCCTGGGCCGCTGTCATCTATGGCGACAAAGGAACGCTCAAACTCAGCGTTAACGGATACGATTTCGAACCGCACGGTGGTGGGAAGAAACTCAGCGGCACGCCCCTGATCGAGCTCGACGAGTATCCGAGTGATCAATCCGATGTCAAGGATTGGAAAATGGAGTTGCACGTGGCATCCGCCATCCGTGGCCACCTGCGCGACTTTCTCAATGCGATCGACAACCGCAGTAAACCCATCGCGGATATCGAGCAAGGGCACATCAGCAGCGCCTCGTGCATTCTGGCCAACAACGCCATGCAGCTCGGCCGGACCCTAGCTTTTGATCCCCAAACGCATACCATCCCCGGTGACGAGGAAGCAACGGAGAGATTGAAACGTCCCTACCGAGCCCCCTATCAACATCCTGGAAATGCTTCTTAGCGGAACCTACCAGTACACATCCGTTTGATGAACTCCAAAATCTCACGCCCACTTCGGATCATCGCCGCTGTCGTCGCCATGACGGTGGCGACGATATTTGGTGCGGAAACCACGATGGTCAACGCGGATATCATCTTGATTGCGCAGCCACCGAGCTGACTCTCCTGAATTGCCGCAAACCGACGATGTGGTCGAATCCATGTGCGTCTCAATCAACCGACTGCCATCGCACACCCGTCAGCCTGAAACACACCACACGGTTATTGGTGACGTCCGGTCCCACAACAATCGAAGGTGTCGAAAACGTGGGTGAATTTGGCAGTGAGGGTAGCGACATGCCCGGTTTTTCTTGGCTACTCTTGTTTTAAGTTTCTACGCGGCCGGGCCAGCCCCCCCCGAAAAGCAACGCTCAGATTTATCTTGACCTCGTAATTGCCTCATGCTAGGGTTGAACTGGTCACATCACCGCTCTGGGAGGAGCATTGGTGTGTCCATGTCTAACCGACCCAACCCAGCTCCGATGAGCTGGCCCCGCCTGTGGTCGGTTTGTTCTCAGGTCGATCTGTTATGGATCGCCTGAGGATGCATGATTGCATCAGGTCATCGGTTCCCCACCGAGGCAGACTTGACGCAAAAACCAATGCGCAGAAATCACGATTGGGTCGGTAGCGCTGGCCCATTCTTGAACTGACAATCACGGTCAAGGAGTGCCAAGCATGAGATCCAGTCGCCGATATTCCTGCATCGTCCGCGCAATCACTACATCAGTAGCGATTTTCATGGCGGCGATCATTGCCGAGACCGCTAGCGGCGAACCCCGACTGCAACGGGGGGACACCGCATTTGAAAGTCACAATGGTGATGTTTCGATCACCAGCGATTTTCCGGGTGGGCGAATGAAAGATTGCTTGCAGATCAGTGATGACACCTTCACTGTCACGATCGCGCCTGAATCGACTCCGATCAATGATAGCGCCTGGTACGCTTTTCAGGTTCAGTCTCAGAATCCGAAAACCATTCGCATTCTCCTGCACTACGTCAATGGCTCGCACCGCTACGAGCCCAAGATCAGCCGTGACGGCGAGAACTGGCAATCGGCAGCGGATTTGATCGCAGAGACCAGCGACAACGGCCAGGATGTGGAACTGGAGGTTCCCGTCGATTCAAAACCGCTTTGGATTGCCGGACAAGAATTACTCGGCACAGACGAGGTCTCGCTGTGGTCCGAACAGCTCACACGTTTGCCCTACGTTGAGCGACAAGAGATCGGTCAGTCCGTTCAAGGCCGGCCTGTCGAGCAACTGACGATTACTGAATGCGACGAACCGAACTACGTTTACATCATTGCGCGTCAGCATCCACCGGAAGTGACAGGCGCGATTGGAATGCTGAACTTTGTCGACACCATCGCCGGATCTTCCGACCTGGCCCAGCGGTTTCGCAAGCGATTCGCCGCTCTGGTCGTGCCCACGGTCAATCCCGACGGGGTGCATCAGGGCCATTGGCGCACCAATGCCAACGGTGTGGACCTGAACCGCGATTGGGCTCACTTCACCCAGCCTGAAACTCGAGCGGTCCGCGATCGATTGTTGCAGTGTCGGCGCTCGGGTGACCGTCGTCTGTGTCTGTTCGTCGATTTTCACAGTACCTACAACGATATCTTTTACATTCCCGCACCGAACCCGAATATCTTTCCAGCCGGATTCACGCAACAATGGTTCTCATCCATTCAAAACCGATTCCCTAGCTACGAAGTCAGCGTGGATGACAACCACAATGCCCACCGCAGCACCAGCAAAGCTTGGGTCAACAACACGCTCGGTGTCACTGCGGTCACCTATGAATTCGGTGACGAAACCGATCGTGAGATGATCCAAACTGTGGCAGACGGTGCGGCTGAAGAAATGATGCGTTTGCTGCTCGAACTACCGAGTGATCACAGCCCTGCAGTCCTCGCGAACGAATCCGAGGACGACGCAACAAAGCCTATCGACATAGAACTCGTTGACGTGAAATTTGACGGTGGCAGCAATGGCAAACCGTCGATCCAGCTAGTCTCCGGTGTTGTTGATGGTAAACCCGTCGCATTGCAGTAAAGGGTCGTCCCGATCCAGGCGACCAGATTCTCCCGGGGACGCAGGTTCCAAGGAATCCAAACCTGGCGGAGCAATCGACTCAGTGACGCCGAACGACGCGTGATCATGCGCAACCATGGATTTTTCTCCACCGCCGAGAGCCTCGTCGGGAATAATCCGGTACTGGCGATCTTCAAACACGTCGCCGATCGGCGTCTCGAGCGAATCTGGCTGGCCAAGCAGTACGGATCGACGAATCCGTTTCCATGGATGAGCGAGACGATGGACCTCGCCAAAGAGAAAAACTTTTTCGAAACACGCGTCACGGAATACCAATCCGCCGGAAGCCTGAGCTGGGACTGAACACGCAAGACCGGGGAGGGCTTCCCAACGATGCCCTCGATACACGCGTGTGAGGCCCCTTCACCCTACGCCTTCCCATCTCATTCTGGCAACCACACCACCCGGGAGCTGCTACAATGTTGCTTTGTCTCACTCACTCCTCCAATAAGGCACTCTCCACATGATTCTGCGTTTTGCCCTGCTGACGACTTTGGCTTTCTCGGTTGCCGGATTCTCATCCGCTGCCGAAAAAATGAGTCTGGATTCCGAGAAATCGAAAATCAATTTTGTCGGCTCCAAACCAGACGGAAAACACCCGGGCGGTTTCAAAGAGTTCACCGCAGATGCTGTCGTCGATCTGGAAGACCCCAGCAACGGTTCTCTCGAAATTGTCATCACGGCAGCGAGCCTCTTTTCGGACAGCGACAAGCTGACCAATCATTTGAAGAGCCCCGACTTCTTCGATGTGCGAAAGCACCCCAAAATCACTTTCAAAGCGACCAAAATCACCCACGCGGACGGCGAGGAGAAAGCCAGCATTACCGGGATCATGACCATGCTGGGCAAAGAAGTTGAGGTCACGATTCCCGTCGCCGCCAAGGTTACCGAAACGGAAATCACGCTCACTGCCAATTTCAAAATCGACCGCACCAAGTGGGGCATGGTTTATGGAAAAGGGAAGATTGACGACGAGGTCCCCGTTACCGCTGTGCTCGTGCTAAATCGCTAATTCGATGCAGCGTGAAATCCTCTTATGGTGCGTCGGCGCGCCCGCGGCAGTGTCGCTGGCGTGCCTTCTCTTGGCATTTTGGGTAGCCCGTCGTGAACACTGGCTGACTCAATACGTCGTTCCCGCCATCGCCACGCTTGGCTGGTGCGCCGCCATCGCCGTGACGCTGGTCATCCGCCAAGAATTCGATGCTTCTGCCCTGAGTTGGTGGAATCTCGAAGCCTGGCAACAAATTCATGTGCCACTGACCCTCACGGCCTTGTTCTTAGCACTGACCGCAACCCCGCAAGCGCGCGCTCACGAATTTCGCTGGGTCGCCGCTACACTGGGCTGCATCGCTCTCGCCATGGTGGCCATGCCCAGCGGAGAGGGCTGGGTCGATCTGTTTCCGGAGCATCGAGCTTGGATGGCGGCCGTCGCGGGCGCCAGTCTGCTCAATCTGTGGATGCTCGATCAGATGTCTCGCCGTGGTACCGAGCGCTGGATTTTATTGGTTGCCCTGGCAGGACTCGCTGGTCCAACAATTCTCGCCGCGACCGCCTACGCGGGCTTGGCCGAATGGGGCTTCGCCGCCATCGTCGCAACTCTGGTATTTGCCGTCGGAGCGGCCTGCCTGCCGAAGCAAAACCTATGGTGTGTGGCCTATCCAGCAACTCTGTTCGCAGTCTGTACCACGGCCGCAGGACGTTTCTACACCTACGAAGACCACCCTGCTTGGTTGTATGGACTCCTCTTGCTGACGCCATCGTGCATCGGTGCCGTCGACTGGATCCTGAGAAACCGACCGACCTACGCCCGCATCGCCGTCGCAGCCGTCCTCGCGGGCCTCATCATCGGTGTGGCTGCGTGGTTTCTTTTGGCTCGGACGTCGCAGTACTGAGAACACTCGCCGGGTGGGAGCGATTTGTTAGCGAGCCAGTAGGGCCGGTTCCTACCGGCCGTATCCACCGGGACGCGACACCCGATCTCAGTGCACCGGCCAGGCGGTCATTCTCCTTCCCCCTTTTTTGGCTCGAAGCGTTTCCCTGTCACAGGCCCCGGCCAGCTATGCTTATTCGGGAGCTACCAAGAGTTCAGAAATCTCCTCCGGAGTATCAGCGCTGGCGATCCCCCACATCTCGGTACCCGCGAGCGAGTCACTCGGCAGCCAAAGAAATTCAACGACAGTTGATCTCTCACCCAGCACAGTTTTCTCATTTTTTGAAATAGCTTTTAGCACGATCACCCTCTGCTCCTCTATCAGAAACATCGGACGATCGTCTTCACCGTACTGGATCGATTGCTTGAACTGCTGGGATTCATGTGGCATTCCGTAGGTATGCCACACGCCATACGAGTTTACCCGCAGATGCACATTGTCAATCTCCCATCTTCGAATGACCGGACCCTCCTCAGGCCCGACTTTACTTGTAATCGTGGTCGTCTGGTCACCCGCTCTTTCTGCTGAAACTTCCGCCCCCGAGCCAAAGCAATCCAGCAGTCGCTTCTGTAGTTTGTTGCTATGGATATAGAGGATAGGAAACTCAGAGAGTCCGAAGCGCGTAAAATCAATAGCTAAAGATTCTTGCAGTCCAGCTTCAAACCCGCTAGTTCTTCTTGAGACAACTCGGTCGGGAAAGATGATCAATTCCGAACGATCTTCTGTGAGTGCGATGGCAATCGTTTCACTCAACCAGGGGTCAGTTCTACCAGCGAATCCAGACTCTGCCGATAAGGTTTTCTTCTTAGCGACATAAAGACAGCGTTTTGCCTTGTCGATTCATCCGCAATCGAAACTTCGAACGAGTTGATGGGAACTCCCGTCCGTCGTAGGAAATTGTTGTCTCCAGTGATACTAAGACATCAAATCCATTCAGGTTCTCCCAGTATGCCTGGCAGGCCTTGATGAGACTTCTTGGGTCCAATTGTTCCTGCGTAGCACGGCTGACTGGACCATCCGCAACACAGGAATGCGCCAGTAGTGACACAATGAGGATTGCAAGGGCCACCACCTCAACCAATATCTTCTTATCCGTGAGGGTTCCGCGTTTTACCATTCTAGTAGTCATCTTTTAGAATCGCTCCTTATGTTCCTTGGCAGGTGATCAATCGGGGGTGTGACAGATAGCAGCAATGTCGGGGATCAATAGATCGCGATAATTAAACGGTGTTCCACTAATGGTGAGATCCTGCTTGCAGAAGTCACCTGGTCCACTGCAGACACTGGTGTAATCGCACGGAAACCATACCGAGCAATAATCAGATGAGTCGACAAAGAAATTTGTTGCTGCGTACTCATCCCCATGGATGTCTGAATTGAATACGGACAAATAGGTATGCTGTTTATCAATCACTTGCTGTCACCAACTGCCTTGTATGAATATGCCGACACCTTCCGCCAATTGAGATCACCGCTGCCATCCTGTCGTGCTGGCGAACGAACCAATTGCAAACTGGATGCCACAGCAACGGTCAGTCATGGGCTAGGTCGTCAACATGCCTTCTGTTTTTCGTCGAGGGGAAGGCACCTCAACAATGTCCGGTGCTTAGGGGGGGGGGGGTAGATGCGTCCCAAGTGCGGGGAGATAGGCTTCTGCTTTTTGTTTCCAGTCCAGCATCTGTCGCGGCGAATCCGCCAACAGTTCGCCGGGGATGGTTGGGCTGCATCATTTGTCAGCACAATCTGCAATTCAAAGAGGCAGTGGTTCCGCCGGTGGTTTGAACGCGTTGCAACCAGCCATAGGCGCCGGGATGCTACATCCGATCCCAGCAAACAAGCCAAGTGGACGGCCGGTGGGAACCGGCCCTACGGCCAACATAAGTAGGGCCGGTTCCTACCGGCCATAGACGCCGGCGCTGCACTCGATCTGAGCGGACGGGTCAAGCGGACAAGGCTAGTCGGAGATTGCCCGAACGCGCATAAAAAAACCCTCCAGTTTGACCTGGAGGGTTTTTTTAAAATTTCAAAAATCTGGCAATACCTACTTTCACGCTGGTGGGCACTATCATCGGCTCACAAAGCTTGACTACTGTGTTCGGGATGGGAACAGGTATAACCTTTGCGATATGGTCGCCAGAAAGACCATACGACGGGTATTTCGCCGCCGTATGGCCAAGTTGTTTGGTAGCTGTACTTCTATCAAGAGTGTTCTAAATTCTTGCGGTCGCCATCGATTGGCACTTCTCTTGAGTGCGGGATATCGGTGGCCAAACTTTCGCCCGTTAGTATTGGTTTGCTGAATACCTTACGGTACTTACACGTCCAACCTATCAACCTGGTCGTCTTCCAGGGGGCTCTCGACTAATGTCTACGAATCTTCATCTCGAGGCGGGCTTCACGCTTAGATGCTTTCAGCGTTTATCCTTTCCGAAGTTAGCTATCCAGCCGTGCCGCTAGCGCGACAACTGGTACACCAGAGCTTCGTCCAACTAAATCCTCTCGTACTAAAGTTGAATCCTCTCAAGATTCGAACGCCCACGGCAGATAGGGACCGACCTGTCTCACGACGGTCTGAACCCAGCTCACGTACCACTTTCATTGGCGAACAGCCAAACCCTTGGGAGCTTCTACACCCCCAGGATGTGATGAGCCGACATCGAGGTGCCAAACCGCATCGCCGCTGTGGACGCTCGGATGCGATAAGCCTGTTATCCCCGGAGTACCTTTTATCTGATGAGCGATAACCCTTCCATTCGGGATTACCGGATCACTAAGACCAACTTTCGTTCCTGCTCGACTTATGGGTCTCGCAGTCAAGCACACTTATACCTTTACGCTCTACGCCTGATTACCGACCAGGCTGAGTGTACCTTTGCACTCCTCCGTTACTCTTTGGGAGGAGACCGCCCCAGTCAAACTGCCCGACTGACACTGTCCTTTGCCCCGATTCAGGGGTTCAAAGTTAGAACTAAAATATAACCAGGCTGGTATTTCAACAACGGCTCCCGATGCACTAGCGTGCAAAGTTCAAAGCCTCCCAGCTATCCTACACAAATTATATCTCAGCCCAATATCAGCCTACAGTAAAGGTTCACGGGGTCTTTCCGTCTAACCGCGGGTATGTGGCATCTTCACCACAACTACAATTTCACCGGGTCGGTGGTTGAGACAGTGCTCCAATCGTTACGCCTTTCATGCAGGTCGGAACTTACCCGACAAGGAACTTCGCTACCTTAGGACCCTCATAGTTAGGGCCGCCGTTTATTGGGGCTTCGGTCGCGAGCTTCGCCGTGAGGCTAACCCTCTTCCTTAACCTACCAACACCGGGCAGGCGTCAGACTCTATACATCCACTTGCGTGTTAGCAGAGTCCTGTGTTTTTGATAAACAGTCGTTAGAGCCGATTTTCTGTGGCCTCCAACAGCGTGAACCGTCGGAGGCGCCCCTTATCGCGAACTTACGGGGCCATTTTGCAGAGTTCCTTAACCACCGTTCTCCCGAGCGCCTTAGAATTCTCATCTCGCCTACCTGTGTCAGTTTTAGTACGGTCAGTTGCTTAACTTCGCAGCTTTTCTTGGACGTCCTTCCAATGACTTCGAGAACTTGGATGCTCTCGAGCTTGACCTTGGCTATATCCGGTATTTTAACCCCAGACACCTCAGTGGTCGCTACGGACATTTCTATTCGTACCGCTCACTTTCCGGACGCCGTCCCTGCGACTAGATACACAACCGGCGAAGGAATATTGACCTTCTATCCATCCCCTACGCTTTTCAGCCTCGGGTAAGGTACCGGCTAACCCTGGGCGGATTTACCTTCCCCAGGAAACCTTAGGCTTTCGGCGAACAGGATTCTCACCTGTTTTATCGTTACTCATTCCGGCATAATCACCCGATGACGCCAACACCGCTCGTTACCGTACGGCTTGTATCTCGTCATCGGCGCTCTCCTACCACTCTAGCCAAAAGGCTAGAATCCGCTGCTTCGGTGAAATACTTACTCCCGTTCATTATCGGCGCAGAAATGCTCGACTGGTAAGCTATTACGCACTTTTTAAATGGTGGCTGCTTCTAAGCCAACATCCCAGCTGTCACGGCACTTCAACTTCCTTAGTGACTAAGTATCTCTTCGGGACCTTAGCAGGCGATCTGGGTTGTTTCCCTCTCGACCCTGGAGCTTATCCCCCAGGGACTGACTGCCGAGGTACGGCAACCGGTATTCGGAGTTTGGTTCAGTGAGGTACCCCGGGAAGGGCCCCCATCCGATTCAGTATCTCTACCCCCGGTTACTAATTTACTCGACGCTATCCCTCAAGATATTTCGGAGAGAACGAGCTATCTCCTGGTTTGATTACACTTTCAGTCCTCCGCACAGGTCATCCCCTCGGTTTTCAACCCAAGTGAGTTCGGTCCTCCACGCAGTTTAACCCGCGCTTCAACCTGCCCATGCGTAGATCACACAGGTTTCGCGTCTGCAGCAAACGACCAACGCCCTATTCAGACTCGGTTTCCCTTGGGCTTCGTTCCGTCAGAACTTAACCAAGCCGTTTACCACAACTCGCCGGATCATTATGCAAAAGGCACGCCGTCACACATTAAAATAGTGCTCCGACCGCTTGTAGGCACATGGTTTCAGGTTCACATTCCTCCCCTAACAGGGGTTCTTCTCACCGTTCACTCACGCTACTGGTTCGCTATCGGTCGTTAGAGAGTATTTAGCCTTACGGGATGGTCCCCGTGGATTCAGTCTAGGTTTCACGTGACTAGACCTACTCAGGTGCCTCTAAGGTGTGATCCGGTTTTCACGTACGGGGCTGTCACCCTCTGTGGCCGACCATTCCAAGTCGTTCCGTTAACCAATCACAATCCCATATCGAAGTCCTACAACCCCGAGAGGGAAACCCCCTCGGTTTGGGCTATACCGATTTCGCTCGCCGCTACTGACGGTATCGATTTTTCTTTCTATTCCTCTAGTTACTTAGATGTTTCAGTTCACTAGGTTGTTACAGACATACCTATGTATTCAGTATGCTGCGGTCGGGAATCCCGGGATCATCACTTGTGTGTCAACTTCCCCAGGCTTTTCGCAGACTTCCACGCCCTTCTCCTTCTAACGCCAAGACATCCCCCATGTGCCCTTGATAGATTGGCCACCGAAATCCCGAACTCAAAAACCATCCATCAACCTCGTGGCGAACCACCCAGAAAACAAATCGCAATCGAACTCATAGACTTCAAATTTGAATCTATTAACGATATCACACAGTGGCCAGACTCTTCTAAGTAAGCCTGGCCGCTCAAGAATCCAATCGAAATTTATCACCAGCTTAAATCTCCAACACACGAACGAGCTCGAGAAATCAGACTGGCGACGCTTCCGAAGAACTTATATAAAATTACCTTGTGAATGCTTACTGAACCCCGGAAAAAGGCCAGCTCCCATTCACATATGGTGCTCTTTTCAGATGCCAACTACCAAACAACCAAATTGTCAAAAATCAGTTTCGTGGATGAATCGCTTTCGCAATCGACCCACGAGTCGCTGTCGAAGACAGCCGGCCGAGATCATGATGCCCTCTTTGCGAGGTGATCTCGGCCGGTCGTTTTCGAGTGAGCGGAGAATTTAGCGGCTCGCCCCATCCCCGTCAAGCGGGAAAGGGTAACTAAATCTTCATTATGTCCAGCAGCGATATTGGGGCCTTGTGGGAGCCTGCAGGGGGCGAGTTTAGCGGCCGCCGCGATCGCGTCCCAAACGATCATTTTGCCATGCTCAAGTGAATGACGTGACTCGCCACACGGATGGATCAGGACGTGTTTGCCGTGCTAGCCCAATGGCGGTGGCTCGCGATGCGGGATGCCGGTGGTAACACACGCCGCATCTAAAGTGCGTTTGAACGCCATAGCAACCCCAGCGCCACTTGCGGTCGCTGCCATGCCTTGCCCTTCAAGGCCGCGCATTCGTGCCATTGCATCGTTCTCTGTTGGGCGATCTGCGCGACCACGTCTGAACAGGTTTTCACACACACGATCCGCCTAGCTGGACAACGTCAATTCCGTCCACAATTGGCAAAGCGCATCACAATCCTAAACTTATTCTGAAGAAATTTCCCGAGCGAGTTGCGTTCCGGTGCGTTTGAATCGCTCCCCATCAGCTTGCTCAGTACTTGTCGATAACTCCCATTCGTTGTTGCCGGTTGGAACCCAAGCATCTACCGAGAACCGATACATTGCCCACACGCAGACGCTACCGGCGAACGGGTCTTGCCCAGCGAGATAGAGACTCTTCCCGACAGTCCATCATGTGTCGTTTCGAGAATCGACCCGCTCGGTACGCCAATGGGGCAGCTTGCGATCAAACAATCCAATCATGGCTACGCCCTCGGAATTAGATTCTGTTGAGAATTAGGCGGCACTTGGACACAAATGCGGATGCGATCGGGAAGTTCAATCATCCCGCTCGCGTGATTGGCTGGCGGAGCAGGGCGCCGCGGTGTGCCTCGGAACGAAGCAGTTACGAACCTCGCCACGGCGGGAATTTTCGGCTCTTGTGGCTGCCGCAGCCTCCGTTGCGAACACTGTACCGAATGCTCGGCATCGGCGGAGGCTTCGGATTGATTGGCATCCGCCGCTAGCGTAGTTCATCTGACACCGGGACGGCGGAACGCAGAATAGGACCGTTGTCCCTTCCGAAACCACTTTTCTGCACGCTCGGGACGATGGTCCCAAGCTACGCTCAGCGGCAACCGTCCACCAGCACCATTTGGCCCGGTGGGTTGACGGCTATTTTTTAAGACGTTGACGGCGGGCGCGTCGGACTCGCTTGCGGTCGGCCGCTTGCCGGCGTTCGTCTTGCCGGTAGTCGCGGATACATTCTGGGTGCGAGTCTCTCCAAGCAGGTGGACGTCGCGATGACCGGTCGGTTTCACCAGCCAGGGCGCGGCGCAGCACATCATCCAAATACGCGTGAACGTCCAAGTCATTGCGGATCGCCGTCCCGATGATCGTCATCAGGTTCGCCGCTCGTTCACCCGCTGACAACGAGCCTTTGAACAACCAGTTCTTGCGGCCCGTCGCCACGCGCTTCATCAACTGCTCGCAGTCGTTGTCATCGTTTGGAACCCGAGCGTTTGCGGTGAACCGATTCAGCGACGCCCAGTGGCGACGCACGTACGCTGCCGTCTGGCCAAGATTGCTTTTGGGAAGAACCTTGGGCGAACTCATTGGTTCGCTTTGTAAGTATTCGTCGATCAAGCCAAGCACGTGACGCGAGTGGGTTTGTCGCCGCGATAGTCGCTCCGCATCATCGAGAGCCTTGATTTGATCCTCGATGTCGTAAAGCATCCGGATCAGCGATTCCAGCTTCGCCACTTGGATTGGAAACGCACTGCGGCACTCGTCAATCTTGCGACGTGCATGCGCCCGAAACGCATCATGGATGCAAAGTGCTACCATCACGCAACTTTCATTCGTTGGAGTCTTACCTTGGCCGACTTCCATGACACGCCAGCGATCCACATCGCGAATGCGACCAAATCGATCGTGAAGCGCGCTCGACCAAATGGAGGCACTGGCAGCTCGACGGTGCCTTGCTCGAATCGTCCGTACCACAAGGTCCAATCCACCAGTCTCCACCAGAGGGATTTGGTGCAGTCTCGCTTTCGATTGACAAACTGAGACGGTGAACCGTCGGGACGCTCTTGGAAAGCAAAGTAAACCCAATAACCTAAAACCCGCGCCTACACTGGTTCTGGTGAACGGTTACGTTCGTGTGACCATCGCGGGAGTGATCGCGATCCTCATCATTCGCGTCAACGCATGGTTTATACTCAGCGGGTTGCCTGAGCACTAACACTTGAAGTTTATACCTTCTAACTCTTAGACATCTCTCGTAGCGTTTCCCAGTTAATCCAGCGCAACCAATGCGAATAATATCGGCAATCGATTACCTCATTTTCTTCCTCCAAAGTCGACCAGTACCTGACTCCGATCGTCGTTCGCGATTCCTTCCATCGCCCCAATCGATCCGCCAGTGAACGATCCACGTGTCGGCGGTGCTGTTGGGATTCAACCGCAGGAAGTTTGAATTGAGGTCAATGTTCGTGGAATCTGCGGAGATCTATTGTGGTCAAATCCTCTGCGATCACTACCAACAGGGTGACTAAACAAACTAGTCCAAGCATTCTACTCGTCGTCAACATGGGGATAGCTGATGGGTGCCTACGTTGTATTGGGCGGAACCGGAGCGGTCGGTTCCGCATTGACTGAGAGACTCATCGGCAGTGGCAACCACGTGACGATCAGCGCTCGCGATTCGGAGAAGGCCCGGCCACTGCAGGAACGAACAGGGTGCGATGTCTGTCAGGCCACGGCGGATGACTCCGCATCAATCGCCGAGGCTGTCGGTTTCGCGAGGGAGAAACACGGACGACTCGACGGTGCAGCTAACTGCATCGGATCCATCCTACTGAAGCCTGCCCATTTGACCACTGACGATCAGTGGCATGAAACGCTGATGACAAATCTTTCTTCGTCGTTCTTTCTCTCTCGCGCAGCAGCCAAAGCGATGCGGGAATCAGGCGGGTCGATCGTCCTAGTATCGTCCGTGGCCGCTCGCTATGGGATGGCTAATCACGAAGCGATCGCAGCGGCGAAGGCAGGCGTCGAGGGCCTAACAGTATCTCTTGCTGCTACCTACGCGAATCGCGGGATTCGCGTTAATGCGGTTGCACCTGGGCTAGTCAAATCGGAAATGACTCGGAGTCTGTGGGAATCTGCACCAATCGCTCAGGCATCAGAGAAAATGCATCCGCTCGGTCGACTCGGTGAGCCCGCGGAGGTAGCTGCACTCATGGCCTGGCTACTGGAACCCGCGTCGGGATGGCTCACAGGCCAAGTGATCGGGATCGACGGAGGATTGGGGTCGATCGCGTCGCGTCGCTAGAGACGCCGGGGCTACTGAATGTAGGATCCGTGAACGTGGCCGTGAGCAAAATCATTCAGCTCCCGCGAATCTCTTGACCTCCACATCCAACGGGAGGGAACACTACGCAAATTGTTTGCCGTATCATTTCTCAGCGGACAAGCCAAGTGGATGGCCGGTGGGAACCGGCCCTACGGCCAACATACGTAGGGCCGGTTCCTACCGGCCATAGACGCCGGCGCTGCACTCGATCTGAGCGGACGGGTCAAGCGGACAAGGCTAGTCGGAGATTGCCCGAACGCGCATAAAAAAACCCTCCAGTTTGACCTGGAGGGTTTTTTTAAAATTTCAAAAATCTGGCAATACCTACTTTCACGCTGGTGGGCACTATCATCGGCTCACAAAGCTTGACTACTGTGTTCGGGATGGGAACAGGTATAACCTTTGCGATATGGTCGCCAGAAAGACCATACGACGGGTATTTCGCCGCCGTATGGCCAAGTTGTTTGGTAGCTGTACTTCTATCAAGAGTGTTCTAAATTCTTGCGGTCGCCATCGATTGGCACTTCTCTTGAGTGCGGGATATCGGTGGCCAAACTTTCGCCCGTTAGTATTGGTTTGCTGAATACCTTACGGTACTTACACGTCCAACCTATCAACCTGGTCGTCTTCCAGGGGGCTCTCGACTAATGTCTACGAATCTTCATCTCGAGGCGGGCTTCACGCTTAGATGCTTTCAGCGTTTATCCTTTCCGAAGTTAGCTATCCAGCCGTGCCGCTAGCGCGACAACTGGTACACCAGAGCTTCGTCCAACTAAATCCTCTCGTACTAAAGTTGAATCCTCTCAAGATTCGAACGCCCACGGCAGATAGGGACCGACCTGTCTCACGACGGTCTGAACCCAGCTCACGTACCACTTTCATTGGCGAACAGCCAAACCCTTGGGAGCTTCTACACCCCCAGGATGTGATGAGCCGACATCGAGGTGCCAAACCGCATCGCCGCTGTGGACGCTCGGATGCGATAAGCCTGTTATCCCCGGAGTACCTTTTATCTGATGAGCGATAACCCTTCCATTCGGGATTACCGGATCACTAAGACCAACTTTCGTTCCTGCTCGACTTATGGGTCTCGCAGTCAAGCACACTTATACCTTTACGCTCTACGCCTGATTACCGACCAGGCTGAGTGTACCTTTGCACTCCTCCGTTACTCTTTGGGAGGAGACCGCCCCAGTCAAACTGCCCGACTGACACTGTCCTTTGCCCCGATTCAGGGGTTCAAAGTTAGAACTAAAATATAACCAGGCTGGTATTTCAACAACGGCTCCCGATGCACTAGCGTGCAAAGTTCAAAGCCTCCCAGCTATCCTACACAAATTATATCTCAGCCCAATATCAGCCTACAGTAAAGGTTCACGGGGTCTTTCCGTCTAACCGCGGGTATGTGGCATCTTCACCACAACTACAATTTCACCGGGTCGGTGGTTGAGACAGTGCTCCAATCGTTACGCCTTTCATGCAGGTCGGAACTTACCCGACAAGGAACTTCGCTACCTTAGGACCCTCATAGTTAGGGCCGCCGTTTATTGGGGCTTCGGTCGCGAGCTTCGCCGTGAGGCTAACCCTCTTCCTTAACCTACCAACACCGGGCAGGCGTCAGACTCTATACATCCACTTGCGTGTTAGCAGAGTCCTGTGTTTTTGATAAACAGTCGTTAGAGCCGATTTTCTGTGGCCTCCAACAGCGTGAACCGTCGGAGGCGCCCCTTATCGCGAACTTACGGGGCCATTTTGCAGAGTTCCTTAACCACCGTTCTCCCGAGCGCCTTAGAATTCTCATCTCGCCTACCTGTGTCAGTTTTAGTACGGTCAGTTGCTTAACTTCGCAGCTTTTCTTGGACGTCCTTCCAATGACTTCGAGAACTTGGATGCTCTCGAGCTTGACCTTGGCTATATCCGGTATTTTAACCCCAGACACCTCAGTGGTCGCTACGGACATTTCTATTCGTACCGCTCACTTTCCGGACGCCGTCCCTGCGACTAGATACACAACCGGCGAAGGAATATTGACCTTCTATCCATCCCCTACGCTTTTCAGCCTCGGGTAAGGTACCGGCTAACCCTGGGCGGATTTACCTTCCCCAGGAAACCTTAGGCTTTCGGCGAACAGGATTCTCACCTGTTTTATCGTTACTCATTCCGGCATAATCACCCGATGACGCCAACACCGCTCGTTACCGTACGGCTTGTATCTCGTCATCGGCGCTCTCCTACCACTCTAGCCAAAAGGCTAGAATCCGCTGCTTCGGTGAAATACTTACTCCCGTTCATTATCGGCGCAGAAATGCTCGACTGGTAAGCTATTACGCACTTTTTAAATGGTGGCTGCTTCTAAGCCAACATCCCAGCTGTCACGGCACTTCAACTTCCTTAGTGACTAAGTATCTCTTCGGGACCTTAGCAGGCGATCTGGGTTGTTTCCCTCTCGACCCTGGAGCTTATCCCCCAGGGACTGACTGCCGAGGTACGGCAACCGGTATTCGGAGTTTGGTTCAGTGAGGTACCCCGGGAAGGGCCCCCATCCGATTCAGTATCTCTACCCCCGGTTACTAATTTACTCGACGCTATCCCTCAAGATATTTCGGAGAGAACGAGCTATCTCCTGGTTTGATTACACTTTCAGTCCTCCGCACAGGTCATCCCCTCGGTTTTCAACCCAAGTGAGTTCGGTCCTCCACGCAGTTTAACCCGCGCTTCAACCTGCCCATGCGTAGATCACACAGGTTTCGCGTCTGCAGCAAACGACCAACGCCCTATTCAGACTCGGTTTCCCTTGGGCTTCGTTCCGTCAGAACTTAACCAAGCCGTTTACCACAACTCGCCGGATCATTATGCAAAAGGCACGCCGTCACACATTAAAATAGTGCTCCGACCGATTGTAGGCACATGGTTTCAGGTTCACATTCCTCCCCTAACAGGGGTTCTTCTCACCGTTCACTCACGCTACTGGTTCGCTATCTGTCGTTAGAGAGTATTTAGCCTTACGGGATGGTCCCCGTGGATTCAGTCTAGGTTTCACGTGACTAGACCTACTCAGGTGCCTCTAAGGTGCGATCCGGTTTTCACGTACGGGGCTGTCACCCTCTGTGGCCGACCATTCCAAGTCGTTCCGCTAACCAATCACAATCCCATATCGAAGTCCTACAACCCCGAGAGGGAAACCCCCTCGGTTTGGGCTATACCGATTTCGCTCGCCGCTACTGACGGTATCGATTTTTCTTTCTATTCCTCTAGTTACTTAGATGTTTCAGTTCACTAGGTTGTTACAGACATACCTATGTATTCAGTATGCTGCGGTCGGGAATCCCGGGATCATCACTTGTGTGTCAACTTCCCCAGGCTTTTCGCAGACTTCCACGCCCTTCTCCTTCTAACGCCAAGACATCCCCCATGTGCCCTTGATAGATTGGCCACCGAAATCCCGAACTCAAAAACCACCCATCAACCTCGTGGCGAACCACTCAGAAAACAAATCGCAATCGAACTCATAGACTTCAAATTTGAATCTATTAACGATATCACACAGTGGCCAGACTCTTCTAAGTAAGTCTGGCCTCTCAAGAATCCAATCGAAATTTATCACCAGCTTAAATCTCCAACACACGAACGAGTTCGAGAAATCAGACTGGCGACGCTTCCGAAGAACTTATATAAAATTACCTTGTGAATGCTTACTGAGCCCCGGAAAAAGGCCAGCTCCCATTCACATATGGTGCTCTTTTCAGATGCCAACTACCAAACAACCAAATTGTCAAAAATCAGTTTCGTGGATGAATCGCTTTCGCAATCGACCCACGAGTCGCTGTCGAAGACAGCCGGCCGAGATCATGATGTCCTCTTTGCGAGGTGATCTCGGCCGGTCGTTTTCGAGCGAGCGGAGAAGTTAGCGACTCGCTAACCTCTCGTCAAGCGGAACAGTGAGGGAAATCTTAAAAAAGCTTTCATCAAAGTTTCACTTCGAATCCGCAGTTGGAAACTGGGTGAGCGGTGAAGCTCGCCAGCCGTTTCTTGGCTGCGGGTTGAGAAGAATAGCGTTCCGTCGCCGGGCGTCAAGTTGACTTCGTCACAAAGTTCGAAAGTTTTTCTTAACCGCTGTTTCTTCTCGTGGTTGAAACAGTTCGTTTCAGTGTAAACGACTGTAAAGACCGGGGTCTCCTGGCGTCACGGCGGGAAGAGTACTGATCGTGGGACTCGCCCGCAAGGGACACTTCGCCGAAAAACAGGCGAATTTTCACAGGACCCTTGGGTCTCGCGATCGGCCAGGAAGAAACTGTTTCGGCTGGAGCGTTGCCCCGGCTGCAACATTTCTCGCAGTTATTGCTCAGGCGGAGGGGAAAGCTGAGTTGGCCAGACGGGTGCGGAATTCACGTCGCCCCGGCTGCCCAGGATGGTGATACCCTGCCGCGTGCGGCAGTTGCCTGCCGCAGACGTTGTCAGATCGCGTCGAGGATGGCTCCGTCTGGACGGCCACCCATGCAAACGTTCACCTACTGGATTTGGCCTTTTTCGCCTCACCATTCGCCTGCTTGCGATTGCGAGACTGCTTCTTGGCGGGAATTTCGGGCGCATCTTGGGGCTGGTCCTTGAAACGATACGGATCATCGAGACGACGCATTTCGTCAAGCAACAGCTGGTTCATCTCCCGCAATTTCTCGGTGTATTTCGGGTCGGCCGCCAGGTTTCGTTGATAGGACTGGGGGTCGATGCCACTCAGAGCAATCACCTTGGGATCGTGATGCTCGTCGAGAAACTCATGGGGATTCTCGCGAAGATTGAACAACTGCGTTTCAGCGGATCCATCAGCAGTTTCGTAGCGGATTAGCTTCCAGTCGCCCTCCTTCACGCAGCGCATCCCCGGCTTCTCTCCACCGCAATAACATCCATAGAGAACATCTCGAACCGTCTGTTCTTGTCCCATCAGGACAGGCCGGAAGCTTTTGCCCTCACTGGTTTTGGGGGCGTCAATGCCGGCTAAATCGCACATCGTCGCGAGCACATCGAGCAGATAGATGTTGCCTGGGGCCCGTGTCCCCGGCGCGATGCCGGGGCCTTTCACGACCATCGGAATTCGCCAAGTGTGCTCGTAGAGATTTTGTTTTCCCTGCAGTCCGTGCCGCCCAATCGCCATCCCGTGATCGGCACAATAGAAAATGTAAGTATTGTCTAACTCGCCCATCTCCTCTAGTTTCCCGAGCACGCGTTGGATTTGGATATCGATGTTTTCACTGCATGCGAACTCGCGTCCCAGCTCGTTACGGATGGTTTGTTCGTCGCGATTCTTCCATACACCGCTGACGGCGATCTCGTCGCGAACATCGATATGGGAGTTGTCGAAGGGGTGCTGCGGTAGATAGTTGACCGGTAACTTAGGTTGCTGATCGTTAGCTGGAGGTAGGCTCGATTTGTCCTGATGGTTGATTGCACCATATTTCTCGAGCAACTCGGGCTTTCCATCACGGGTGTCGTGGGGATGAGAAAAACCAAAATAGATCAGAAACGGATCGGTTTGCTTGGCAGATTCTCGCTCCGACAGATAGTCGAGCACCTGTTCACCGTGCCACGCGCTGCCGGTTTCGTCGGTTCCCCCCCGCTTCGTGGCGTCGTTAACCACTGAAAAAAGCTGATTGGCGGCCGCGTAGCTGTTACCTCGTTTGCAGGTCCGCATCGTCGCATAACCAGCGGCATTGAACACTGCGGGCATTGTATGATCGGGCATGTCGGTGGGTACATACTTGGCATCCGCTGCCAAGGGATTGCCGCCCGGCAGATGCCACACGGTACGACCGCACATCACCATCGTCCGCGACGGAGTACACACCGCACCACTCCACGACCCCATCTGGTATGCACCGTCGAACACCATGCCTTCCGCGGCAAGGCGATCGATCGCCGGCGTGTCGAGACGTGAGTCAGGATTATAAACCTTCAGATCGAAGGGCGACTGATCGTCAGCGATAATGAAGAGGATGTTTGGCGGGCGAGTTTCAGCAGCATGCAGCCATTGAGCTGAACAGAGCAGGGCGAATAGAGCGACGTACTTCATGGTGGGGAAAGGCGGGTGAGCGGGAGCGATCGGGCACCTCGTGGAGCGACGCGGAGAGCGTCGAAACCAGCCACGAGTCTCACCAGCATTGTAATGCTTCCGGAACCGGTGATGGGGTCGACAGCAACCACTTGCCTCCCGTTTGCCCGCCGCTCGCTCCGCGTGTCGATTCGGGGCCTTCGCAGTGGATCGTCGTTGATCCCCCGGGACGACAGGCGGACCGGCTGGGCCGAGATGGCGGTACCTCGCCGAGCAGACTCGCACAATTGAATACAGATATCCAAACAAAAAGCCACTTGCCGCAGTGCGACAAGTGGCTTTCGAAGTGGAGGTAGACGGTTTCCGAATCAAAAACCGCAAGCACTTGCCGCAAAAGGCTTTGCGTCGATAGCGATTCTCTAATTGGACCCCGGTTTGGCCAGTTTTGGCTTTCTAATTGGACCTCTTTTTTGACGCATTTTTTCCCGATTGATAGCGTAGCTTGGTCGCTGAAGTAAGGCTTATTACTAACGAACCTCCTTAGCGGCGTACGCTCTCAATGGGTGACCGGGCGTGTTGGCTCTGCCCCTCGACCGCAGGCTCACCTAGCCGAGAAAGGACAAAATGCTCTCGATGAGATGCAGGCCCCCAAACATGGTTCCCAGAACAAACAGGAAGAAGATGAACAGGAAGAATTGGATGATTTCCATTAAAAGGTTCCGGTGAAAGTGGTTCGATTAAGTCTGTCTCGGAAAACTGCTGTTTCCGTCGCACACCCCTACCTATCGCGAGTGCGTAACACCCATTCCGGTCCCAGTGGGTCAGAGATGCCGAAAACAGCTTGATTAGCGTAGAAATCACGTAAATCCCGCGTCAAAAATCGAATTCCGGCGTTTTTGGTGTCACTATTACTAGGGAAGACTTAGATTTTCTGAGTCCCCGCAACCCCCGCCAAAGCCCCGTCGTTCAGTCATCTCACTCAGAGATGCCTGGATTGCGGGGCTTTTTTCATTTCTATCCCATCGATTTGAAGGAGACCCAATGGCCTTTGCCGTTCTGGCGGCCAGCAGCGTGCTGGTCGTGCTACTCACCCTGGCTTGGGCGAAGGAGATTCGACTCAGACGTGCTCTGCAGTCGCTCCTGGCCCGAGTCTTTTCCCAATGGAGAAATCCTCGTGAAGCAAGTGAAACATCTTCGACGCGTCGCGATGTGCCTGGCTCTGCTGATTCTCAGCGTCGCCGGGTGCAGTGACTCATCTGACGAACGGCTTGCTGCGTTTGCTCAACAATCGATGGCCGAACAACGCATGCAGAACGATCGGATCGCTGATCAGTCACAAGCCGTCGTGGCAGAAAGCCACCAACTCGCGGAAGCCGCGAAGGAACTGGTCAAAAGCGACGCGGAAGCTCGCCGGGAACTGATCGCCGCCCAAACTGAGATGACTTCGCAGCTTAATGAGCAGCAATCGGTCATCTACTCTGGCCATAACCAGCTCGAACAGGATCGTCGCGATATCGCATCGCAACGACACCGAGATCCCATCATTGCGACGGTGATTCAGAACTTGGGACTGACCATGGCGTGCGTGCTGCCGCTCGTGGTCGCGGTGTTCGTGATCCGGCAAATGCAATCGCAGGAACCTGATCATGCGGCGGTCGCGGAGATGCTGGTTTTCGAACTGACCTCAGATGAACCACGGTTGTTGCCGGGGCCTATGACTCGGCGTCCAGCTTCGGATCACGACGACGAGGAAACCAATCACGCACTGTTCAGTGGTGACTCGACGGATGACGTCGAGCCACCCCGCTAACCATTTAACTCAACACAAGGAGAACCAATCCATGAGCCACATCGTGGAAATCAAAACAGAAGTCCGAGACGAGGTCGCAATTGGCTCCGCCTGCCAGCGTCTCAAACTGGATCCGCCCACGCGGGGCACGGTCAAGCTGTTTAACAGCGAGGCCACCGGCGTGATTGTCAGCCTTCCCGGCTGGCGATACGCGACGGTGTTCGACACGCGATCCGGCGAGGCTCGCTTCGACACCTACAACGGCCACTGGGGCAAACAGGCTCAACTCGATCGCTTCTTGCAGGCATACGCCGTCGAGAAGGCAAAACGGGAAGCTCACCTGAAGGGCCACACCGTCACGGAGGTGTCGCTCGCTGACGGCTCCATCAAGTTAACCGTCACGGTAGGAGGTGCCACATGAGCCCAACCATCGAAATCGTCGTCTCGCCCACGGGCCAAACGCAGGTTCAGACCAAAGGTTTTACCGGCAGCAAATGCCGTCAGGCCAGTCAGTTCATCGAACAGGCACTTGGTCAACGCACCAGCGAGCAGCTGACTGCTGAATTTCATCAATCGGCAAGTCAGCAGCAATCCAATCAACAACATCACTAAGAAAGGAGATCAACCTTGAAACTCAATACTCGCCTCACGGAGTACGTGAGAGCATGTTTTACGGGCATCTGGATCGAGTCCCACGAACACCAGGATGCCCTCACCGAAATCGCTCAGCTCTGCCGCGACCAACAATGGCAACTGGCGACCTGGGACATTGAATCTGGTTTGAACGTTCCCGATCAACCGCAACAGGACACGATCGGCAACGATCCGTTGACCGCGATCCGGTCGATCAACGCTCTCGCCTCGCCTGACGGCACAGCGATCCTCGTGCTGCAGAACTTTCATCGGTTCTTGCAGTCCGCTGAAGTCGTCCAGGCACTGGCACGTCAGATCGTGGCTGGCAAACAGAACCGCACGATCGTGGTCGTGCTTTCGCCGGTGGTGCAGATCCCGACGGAACTGGAAAAGATGTTCGTGGTGATGGAGCATGACCTGCCCAACCGCCAGGAACTCGATGAGATCGCTCGAGGAATCGCCACCGAAGAGGGAGAATTGCCGAAAGACTCCGAACTTCAAACGGTGATCGACGCGGCGGCTGGCTTGACTCGCATGGAAGCTGAGAACGCTTTCAGCTTGTCACTGGTCCGTCAGGAACGGATCACTGCCGATGCGGTTTGGGAGATGAAGACCCAAACGCTAAAAAAAAGTGGTTTGCTTTCGCTATACCGCGGCGGCGAGGACTTCAGCAGCCTGGGAGGCCTGTCGGCACTGAAGGCTTTCTGTAAACGGGCCATGCTGCAGTCGCACCGAGGCAACTCACGCTATCGCCCGCGGGGCGTTTTACTTCTCTCCCCACCAGGATGCGGCAAGTCGCAATTCTGCAAAGCCCTCGGCAAGGAAGTCGGTCGCCCGGTGTTGAATATCGATGTCGGCAGCCTGATGGGTTCACTCGTCGGGCAGTCGGAGGAACGCACTCGCCAGGCACTGAAAATCATCGACGCAATGGCTCCGTGTGTGGCGATGATCGATGAAGTCGAAAAAGCGTTTGCGGGAATGAACGGCAGTGGCGACTCCGGAGTCGCATCACGGATGTTCGGCACGTTCTTATCGTGGCTCAATGATCACGAGTCGGATGTGTTCGTGGTCTGTACAGCGAACGACGTCTCCAAGCTGCCACCCGAGTTCAGTCGCAGCGAACGTTTCGACGGTGTGTTCTTTCTCGATCTGCCCAGTCGTGAAGAGAAGGATGCGATTTGGAAGCTTTATCGGGATCTCTATGAAATCGACTCCGCACAGGGTGCTCCCGATGACACCAACTGGACTGGGGCGGAAATCAAGTCGTGCTGTCGTCTGGCAGCGTTGCTTGATCTGCCACTGAATCAGGCGGCACAGAACGTGGTGCCGGTGGCGGTGACCGCGGCAGAGTCCGTAGGTCAACTGCGTTCCTGGGCCAGCGGTCGATGTCTGTCGGCCAGTCGCTCTGGCATCTATCAGCAGACTAACGGTTCGCCAAAGGCTCGCCGCCGAGTCAATCGAGAACCGTCGAACAACTGAAGTCCCTTTCTAAAATCCGGCTTTTAAAATCCGGATTTTACCACCTAGCCGGTCGGTGTCCCCACGTGGGATGCCGTCCGGCTGATCTTCAACTGGCTGGGCGTTCGTAAGTCACTGAGCTCGTCCCAGAAGGAGGCTATCAACGCCGCATCGAGAAGTAGATTCGCCCCAAGATTGCGACAGCAATCCTCGAACAACTAGCGACCGCTAGCTGTTCTTTCAACTCGTTTTTTGCCACCCCTGCCGGGAGTCGATCATCGTGATCAGCTTCCGGCTTTTCTTTTGGAGAGTTTTGACATGTCCACTGTCCTCGAAGAGCCGACGTCCCAAAGCGTCACCACCTCCAGTGATCGGCTGCGGTCAACGATGGCTGCGGCCCGACTCAGTTTCAACTGGCTCGGTGTTCGCAAGACCCTGACGTCGGAACAGAAGACTCAGGCTGCCGATTCCTTCGACGCTGAGTCGAAATATCTGTCGGCGTCAAAGAAGCTGATCGATACGACCCACCCCGCGTACAAAGCGGTGACTTCGGTGCGATCGCGAGCGGTGTCGTACTGGAAGACGGTGTCGCTGCCCTATCCCGAACCAGGATTGCGGCTCATCAAACGTGAAACCATCGGTGACTTTGACTCACAGATGGAGGCGTTTCGCAATGAGTTGGCTGTTGCCGTTTCCGAGCTCGATCTGCATTTCGCTGAAATGCGTGAAGCCGCTCGTGACCGACTCGGCGACCTGTTCGATGTGAGTGATTACCCAGTCACGCTGGTCGATGAATTTGCGATCACGCATGACTTTCCGGCTGTCGAGCCGCCCAACTACCTACGGCAGCTCAATCCGGAAGTTTATGAATCGGAATGTCGTCGCGTGCAGTCTCGTTTCGTCGAGGCCGTCGAACTTGCCGAGCAAGCGTTCTTGGAAGAGCTCGCGAAGCTCGTCGAGCACTTGACCGAGCGGATCGCCGGTCAAGAGGACGGCAAACCGAAAGTGTTCCGCGACTCGGCGGTGACGAACTTGAACGAATTCTTCGATCGATTCCGATCACTCAACATCGGTTCGAACGAACAACTCGATCACTTGGTCAGTCAGGCACGAGCGGCAGTCAATGGCGTCGGCCCGCAGGAACTGCGAACGAGCGAGCAACTACGCCAGAGTGTTTCCACTCGAATGGCGTCGGTGCAAGCTGGTCTCGATCAACTGCTGGTTGATCGCCCACGCCGCAATATCCAGCGACGACCCCGATGAGCGGTGACATGGAAATTGTCATCACGCCGCATGGAATGATGCGAACCGTGTATTGCGAAGCGATCGAGCTTCAAAAACTCGGGAGCATCGAGATTCGCCGTGGATCGCACGTCGAACCCACCGACGACGGCCAATGGATGGTCGATCTTTCACCCGTTGACGGTCCGGCGCTCGGTCCGTTCGACATCCGTAGTGAGGCACTCGATGCCGAACTTCAATGGCTCAACGAGCACTGGCTTTTGCCAGCGTCCCGCTAAGCCTTCACCAATCGACTTGATTCTTTCCCAGCCCTCGCGAATTGGCACCATGCCGATCGACGAGGGCTTTTTCGTTGACACCTTCCAACTCAGGAACCATCCACATGTTTCAAGCAGAAATGTACCGCAACATCGCTCGTACCACCGGCGACTCTGTCTCCACCATCAAGCGTCTCGGCTTTCTGATCGCCAATCCCTCGCAGCCGATCAGCGATCCGGAAGCCGAACACCTCGGCCCCCACGTCATCGACTGGGACGAGTTCGAGGCCCACCAAGAGGACTTCGATGCGACCACATCATTCGATTTTGCAGCGTTGTAAACCGGACACCGGTTTCACCACTGCGACCCATGACCGGCGGCACTCTGAACGTGTCGCCGGCCGCTCATTTGTCCCACGCGGAACCCGACGGCGACGACGCCAACACACGCCAGTGACGACCGCACATCCCCATCACAACAAACCCAGGAACCACAAACCATGAAGATTTTGTTCATCAACAACGACGGCGCCGGATTCGCCAACCACATCGACATCGAAGCCGATACGACGGTGCAATCTCTGTTCAATCAACGCATCGGTGAAGGCAGGGAATCGAACTACTTGATTCGCGTCAACCGTCAGCCTGTCTCCAGTGACCAAATTCTGGTCGAAGGAGATCGTGTCTCGATCACACCAACCAAGATCGAAGGTGCCGGATCGTGAATCGCCTTACACCACAAGCCCGCCGCACCGTCAAGCGTGCGTGGCGGATGGCGAGACTCGTCAAGGCGGCCGTTGACCGTCATTGCTCGCAGCAGGAAAAGACGCTTCGAGTCCCATCGGCGGATAAGGTGAAGCGATGGCAACGCTTGATATCAGTCGCTAGATCACGTCAATATCCCGGTGCTGAGCGGTCGCTTGGCAAGCGTTTGCTTGACGCTCTGAGCGATCTTCAACGCGAAGTCGATGACGCCATTTATGTGGCAGCCGCGTCGATGGCTCCACGACGTAGCATTTCGCTAGCTGATGTCACAGCCGACTTGTTGGCGATCGAAGCTGAATTTCCAGCCTGCGATTTTGACTTTACGAAGCAAACCATCGCGGTCACCACTGAACCCATCGAGATCGAGTACACCGACCTCGGTGCGTTCCGAATCGAACTGGAGCTGAAGTATCTGGGACAGTCTTGTCCCTATCGCGTGGTCGCAGTTGATCCCAACCCAGCGACCTGCTGTGATTCGACGACTCATCCGCACGTGCAGTCGGAAACGCTGTGCGAAGGCGAGGGCCACGGGCCGATCAAGTTGGCTCTGACCGAAGGGCGGCTGCATGACTTCTTCACCATCGTGAATCAGATCCTGCACACCTACAACCCACACAGTGCCTACACAACGCTGGGTGACTGGTCGGGCACCGAGTGTCGGGACTGCGGCAGCACCGTTGATGAAGACGACATTTGCTCGTGTGATCAATGTGACGCCCAGATCTGCAGCGGCTGTACGTGCTCATGCGACGGTTGCAGCGAAACTCACTGCAACGACTGCATGACGAAGTGCGAAGGCTGCCAAGACTCATTTTGCGGAAGCTGCATTTCAAGCTGCGACCGATGTAACAAACCCTTTTGCCAAGACTGTCTGACGGAGGACAAATGCGATGATTGTGTTAACGAAGAAGAAGGGGAGTCGACGTCGGATCCCAGCGAGGAATCGTCAGAGCCTGCGGTTCACGCCCTACGCGTGGGCGAAGCTGCTATTCCTGCGTGACCTGGGAAACACCGAGGTCGGAATGTTCGGTATCACCAGTCCCGACGATCTCCTGTTGATCGAGTCGGTCGCGATGGTCCAACAGATCTGCACGCCCGTTACGGTGTCGTTCGATGATTCCGCAGTTGCGGACTATTTCGACGATCAGATCGACGAGGGGCACACGCCGGAAACGTGTGGACGAATTTGGCTGCACACGCATCCCGGCTCGTCACCGCTACCCAGTGGCACGGACGAAGAGACGTTTCAGCGTGCCTTTGGCACTCCGGATTGGGCCGTGATGTTCATCGTCGCACGCGGTGGTGCCACTTACGCTCGGCTGCGAATGAACGTCGGGCCGGGATGCAATAAGCGGCTTGCCGTCGAAATCGACTATAAAACCGAATTCCCCGAGACCGATCAAGATCTTTGGGAATCTGAGTACGAAGCCGCTGTCACGGTTCATGATCCGTTCACTCGGCGTCCGAGGACACAGGCAAGTGATCCCTTTGAGTGGCGGGACGACACCGGCTGGTCGGAAAGCGAATGGGTGGCATCTTGAATACCAACCCAGATCGTTTCGACCGTCAAGCGAGTCTCGTTCCGCGAGATCGTATTCAGGAAGCGAGCGTCACGGTGATCGGCGTCGGAGCGATCGGTCGCCAAGTCGCTCTGCAACTCGCCTCGATCGGCGTCACGAAGTTGCAATTGATTGACTTCGACACCGTCGAGCGGACCAACGTGACCACGCAAGGCTACCGGGCCGATGAGGTCGGGCAAGCCAAGGTGACGGCAACGATGCTGGAGGTCGAACGCATCGATCCATCGATCGAAATCGACTACATCATCGACCGCTTCCGCTCAACGCACCGCGTCGGTGACGTCGTGTTCTGCTGCGTCGACAGCATCGCGACGCGGGCGACGGTGTGGCGATGCCTTCAAAGGCGGATCCAACTGCTGATCGATACCCGGATGAACGGCGAGACGATTCGTTTACTGACGGCTGAGCCCAGCAAATCACGTCACGCCTACGAATCGACGTTGTTCGCCCAGGGTGACGCTCACGCAGGAACCTGCACGGCAAAATCGACAATCTACGCAGCATCCATTGCCGCGGGCTTGTCCGTGCATCAATTAACACGCTGGCTCCGTGATATGCCACTGGACAGCGATTTCACCTTTAACTTACTCGCCAGCGAACTGAACGTCGCTGGCGAATTCACATCTTCCATTCAGGAGAACACGTTTGCATAATGCGATCACACTCGGCATTACGGCCGAAAGCTCAGATGGACAGTCAGGACCAGCAGTCCGAGTGTCCGTGCCCCTGGACGCTCAGGCGAGCAATGACGCAATTCTTGCTGCCGTCCGGCGTTGCCGGATGCTGGCAGAACAATCACTTCCGAACGAGCCGCCGCAGCGGGATCCCTCGCAAACAGCACCGACCGGTCACCAACCATCGGTGAAACGCTTTGCGACAGAAAAACAAATCAACGCGATCGCGGTCATGTCAAAGCGACAAGGCATTACGCTCGACCGCACGCTTCACGATCGGTTTGGTGCATCGGCACTCTCAGCACTGACCATCAGCGAGGCGTCCACGTTGATTGATGAGCTGAAGGGCAAACAACCCGCTTCGAATTAGCATTCAGTCCATCCCGACTCACGAACCCAGCCGGATCGTATCCGGTTGGGCATCGTGAGCTTTTTTTTAGCTATCAGCCAAACGTGTTTGAGCGAAATCGATTGTGTTTTTGAATTGTAAATTCGGTATCCGCTTGCCTACAATGGCAACGGTCCCCGGCGTCTCTCGATGACGCCCAGCGCACGATGTCGAAAACTCGGCGGACTGGTCAGTCAATGTCTCGACATTCTCGCGCAGAACGTATTCGCGATCGGAACACCAGACGTGTACCAATCTCATTTTTATCCATTCAAGTTTTGCTGACTGGTAGATTCCGCAACTCACAACTTTGGCCCAGGAGTTGCTCGCTTGCGTCTGATAGCGGCGACAAATACGGACTCATGCTGGATGCATTCGCTTCTAACGATGTACGGCGTTGCGTCCTTACCCCTCATCAGTTTGCGAACCTGAGATCGAGACGTCGTCGCCCCTGGCCTGGACGTTGACGATCCGTGTCTGAAAATCACATATTCGTCTCCGTCTTCATATGCTCGAAGTAGTGCCTTTTGCGAGACCTCTGTGACATTATCCATACGTTCCCAGTAGGATAATCCATCGAGTGTGCCGTCGTCGGGTGGGTGAAAGTCGACCTCGAAGTGCGAACCCAACTTGCGGTACTCTTTCCAATCCCCCGATCCCTTCTTGAACATCACGTTCATATCTCCCGGCATTATTCAGCGTAGCCCTTGAACTCGGAATCAGAACGGCTGATTCGTGAGAATGATTCTAGCAGATAGGGTTACTGGCTGGCATGCTGACCAGAATCCCAGGCCGGGGAGGTTCAGTGGCGGTGCCAATTGCCGGTCGAGGAAGTGAGCTTGTTTCGAAGCGACGGACCACGAGAACAGCGGTCCCGTATGTTGAGGTGGGGGCAGATCGCGGCTAATGGAAAACTGAAGCGGACGCCAATACTCTGACCACGAGCTTGCTTGGCTTAGATAGGAAAGGCGAAGTATTTTGACAAACCGCTGCGGTACACTTCCGCAGGCGTTTGCCGCTATCAGTCATATCTGAGATACTTCCCGATCCAATCGCCATCATGGGACCGTGAGTCCCAGCAGGTGTCACCACTGTTGGTGAGTAAGGCTGCTGCTGGCTTTGCTGTAGTCTCGTACCAGTGTTCAAGAGGGAAATGGTCTTGCGGTATTAAAGCCCTCCACGCCCCATGTGAATGTAGGTGACTCGCGATCCGGTAGCAAAGTCATTACTTTCGACCATCAAGTACGTGGCTGCCTCTTGATCTCGGCCACCTTGCCGACCAAATAACCGATCTCGTCACCGTCGAGTTCGGCGACAGGGGCAACGCCGTGGATGTTCTTGATGAGACCTTCGGACGCACCCAGAAATGCCTTGAAGGACGAGTCGCCATCGCAACGATCGAGTATGTGTCGGCGGCGAAGTGTGACGGAAGGCCAACTTTCAAACGCGGCCGCGACGAACTACACTTTTGCTACCCCCCTTCCGTCGACCTGCTGGGAAACGAGTAATGCTCCGGATTTCGAACCTTATATTGTCGTCAGCAATCAAGTTTCTGCTCACTAGCACGGTGGCGGCCCAAGTCACCACGGTGCCGATCGAGGTTCAATCCGTCGACGCAAGCGAACGCAAGATCTCAGTCCGCTACAACGGAAAAATTTCCACATTGGCGTTAAGCGGTGACGCAGCGATCATTGTTGAAGGCAAAGCCAGCGTTCTGACCACGGTAATCCCTGGCGACATCGGCACGGTCGAATTCGACAAGAAAATCGCTGCTGTCACACGATTGGACGTTAAACGCAGTGAGATGGCCCCCGCGGAAAGCCTGAATGCGGGCTGGGAAGAGGTGGACCAGCGGCTAATTTTCTTGATGGTCCGCTTGGTCGATGTGGAGGCAAACCTCGACGCAATCGACAAGGAGATCGGGACTAGCAAATCTCGTGCAGGTGTCGCAAAAGGGCAGGCCGGCAGAGCTCAGTCCGGAAACGACCGAATGGATCAAAGAGGTGGCGGACCGGTTCGCTGGGACAAGTTCTACGGAACGACCGCAGAGAAGTTCTTCTATCATCCCACGGAAAACCACACTTACCACACTCAAACCGTGTTGAGTCATCAGTCACCCGCTCAAAGCAACCAAGGCGAGGGAGGAGTTCCCTCCTACCAAGGTCTCCCTGTTCATCAACGACCACCGCAATTTGACTACATGTATCGAGCCAATCAGAATGCACAGCGGAGAGCCCAAGCAGAGGCAGCCAGTTTCAAGGGCAATGCGGTGGCGCTGGCCGGTCGCCGGCACGAATTGGAATTGGAGCAAAGCAAATTGTGGTGTGAGATTGCGTTTCGAGCGGTCGCCAGGAATGACTTGGATCGAAAGGCTCTCTACCGATTCGCTCCGTCAGGTTCGGGAAAAGAAGACCTGCTCGCTGCCACTAACTTTGTTGTCACTGCTTTGTCTGTCGTCGAAAACGGACAGAAAGATCAGTCCAAGACGTTTAGGCAAATCAAGACACTAATTTCCGACGCTCGATATGAACTCGGTGATCGTTGGCTGAAACTTGGTATCAAAAGCCGGGACGAGTCGACCGACGAGTGGCGATTCGTTGCATTGGCCAGAAAGCTGGAAGACGTATCGGCAAATCTCGGTGACAGTTACACGGTGTCGGTCGAAAGAGAAAATGCGGGTGATTGGGAACGACGGGACTTATACCGTGGCCTATTGCAGAAGGCGCTTTTACAGTATGCCGAGACGGTTTTGGCACTCGACGAAATGGCATCGGCGATGGCAGAATCGAGGGGATTTGAGCCAAACATGGAGCTTCCTCTGGTAATAGTCAGAGCAGAACCAAGGGGGGCCGCATCAGCAATGCCCGCATCAATGGACGATACGGCCATTAAGGCGATTCATATGACAAACGAGAATTCGTTCGATGGCTGGGTTGACGCTATCGAAAACATCGACGTCAATGCAGACAGTATGTTCGGTAATTGGGTCAAGCAAGGCAAGTCGCTAACTGTGGCTGCACCTAATTGGACGAAGACGGAACATAAAAGAAGGACTAGGATTCTACTTCCAGTCATCGTTGACGGAGACTACAACCTGGAAGTTGAATTCACTCGCCATGTCGGTGCCGATTCCGTCAACATTATCTTTCCTGTTGGCCACAAACACTGCATGCTTTTGTTTAGTGCGTACAGCGGTAAGTATAGCGGAGTCAACCGCTTAGACGGCCATGATGTGAACGAGAGCCCACTGACGCACGAACCTGGAACACTGGTCAACGGCAGGCGATATCGTACGACCGTGAGCGTTCGTCTTAAAGAGGACAATGCGGAAATCGAAATTTTCGTTCAGGGTCAACTTTTTTTGCGATGGTCAGGCAGGCAGTCGGCGATTGATCTTGAGCAACCTTGGAGCTTTCCTGACAAACGACACCCGGCCCTTGGAGCAAATGGTGCGACAGTGACGTTCCACCAAGTCCGTTTTCAGGCTTTGACAGATGATGCTAGCTGGGTCCGATCGAAAGCATCCAAGTAATTTCGATATCGAAGACACACTTGTCACGGGTCGCTGAAAAGGGACCACTGATGGGCGTTTGAAGGTCCTCCACCTTTTCAGAGGGATGGCCGAACTATCGTATCTCGTTTTGCACCTTGCGAATCAGAGAGCGGGAGACCGTGGGCATTGTTCTAATCACTCACCTTTTCTCTTTATTCCACCCCCAGCGCCTTGAAGGCAGCATCCCTTGGGTCGGAGTAGAAGCTGGTTTGGAACTTGGCGAATAGTTCGCCGGGGATGGTGGGGATGTCGCTGACGCTGGCCATGGGGAGCAGGACTCGCTTGGCTCCGGCGTCGTGGGCTACTTGGAGGGACTCGGCTAGGCTCTCGACCGGGATGATGTTTCCGCCGAGACTCATGCTACCTAAGATTACCATCTGGCTCTGGATCGGTTTGCCCAATACTGCTGAGCAGAGGGCGATGAATGTGGTCAGGGTCATTGCCGTGGTGGGGCCGGTGTTTTGCAGTTCGATGATATGCAGGTGGTAGTCGTGGTCGCTGACTTTTACCGAGGCACTGACGCTGCTGGCGTTGGCCTTGAAGTAATCGAAGCCGACCTTGATCGCCTCTTTGGCTTTCATGTTGGAGCCGAGCCCCGACATCTTCAGCGAACCGTTGCCTGCGGTGACCTGGGTTTCGAGACGGTACAGACCGAGGTGCGAATCGTTCCCGCCCGTGGCAACAGTGTGCATCACGCCGGGGTTGAGTGGTCCGTCGGGGATCAGTGATCCGCCGCCTTGCTCACGCACCGAGATGAATTTCTCTTCGGCGGTCTCCATGTCGATGTAGCTGAAGTGAACGTCGTAGAACTCCATGCCACCGATCTTTTTGAGTTGCTCTTTGACTCGGCGGCGAGCCTCAAGGGCGTATTCCAGGCAACGGCGGACGGCTTCCTTGTCGTATTCCTCGTTGGGATACAGGAGCTTTAGCAACCCGGAAACCGTGTGCTTGACCGCGATCGAGTCTCGCTGGTTCAGGTCTCGCCCGAGCTTGAAGTATTTGTTGATCGCATCACCGAAGTTGCGTTTGCGCATCTCACGCACCCACTCGGCGAAGTAGTCCACGATCATGCCGTACTGGTTCGTGAAGAACTCAGGCCGCATCTTGGGGATCTCCCAACCGGGGATGTACGCATGGAAGCGGTCAAAGAACGCTGAGTCGATCATCGCGTCTGGAAACGGTGCCAGCAGATGGCTGGTTTTCACGAGCGTATCGACGGGCTGGTTGATGTTGCCGACGAAGACCATCGAGGCGTAGGCATTGATGGAATCACGACCACGGGCGAATGAGCCGCTGGCCATGTAGTCCTTCATGATCTGGACGCCGTCCTTGTCCTTGAACGAGATCCCTGCCACCTCGTCGAAGGCGACCACATCCCACAATCCAACCAGACCGACCTGCCGTCGTGCCAAGTTGTAAAACAGGTTGGCGACCGTTGTTTGACCACCCGAGACCAAGATGCTGTTGGGGCTGATCTCTTTGTAGATGTGGCTCTTGCCTGTTCCTCGTGGCCCGAGTTCGCAGACGTTGAAGTTGTTCTCGACCAGCGGCACCATCCGGCAGAGCAGGTGCATCTTGACCCGTGGCTCGAAGTGCGTCGGCTCGTAGCCGCAAGATCGCAGCAGTGCATCGATCCATTGTTCCTCCGTGAAGTACTTTCTTCCAGCGAACAACTCATCCATGTCCATGTTGGGCATCTGGATGGGCTTCAGTTCTTGGATTAGGAACGGCGATCCCTTTTGGCCCTCCTCGAAAAAATATTGCATCGTGATGATGCACCAGATGCCGCCAGCCAGCAGTTTCTCGTACTTCTTGACCGTACCGGTGGGGATTTCGACACCCTTGGTGCCGAGGTTCGACAGCAGGGCCTCGTACACGTCACGCTTCTCGTTCAGCGTCACGGTCACTTTGTCGATGATCTTCAAGCTGCCACGCTCACGGATCGTGGATTTCACCTTCTCCGCTTCGTCAGGGCGGACGTAGTTGTCGGCCAGCACCTTTTTGACCGTGTTCAGGCCATCTTCGATGACTTCAGGATCGTTCGAGGCGCAGTAATTCCCCAGCAAGTATTCCAGCACATAGACCGGGACGTTTGCCCCTTCCTTGACCAGTTTGGTCAGGTCTTTGCGAACAACCTTACCCGAGAAATGCCGGTTGAGCAGCTCGTCGAGGTCCGTATCGGTCTCGTTGATCTCGTTCATGCCAATTCGTGTCACGGTGCGTTAGTGTCAGATTGCGATACCGACTCTTCACGAACGTGATAGTCAACGATCGCCTCTGGGGCGATTCGCTCAATCTGTCCATTGCGAAAGACGATCACTGGTGTGTTTGTTCGGCTCGCCAAATCAACAACCGACTGCATCGCAGCTATTGCAGCGGCGTTTGCCTTGTCGAAGAGGGTGTCCTCTTTGGGCTCTCCACGGATCATTACATCAACCTCAATAAATTTCGCATTTGTTCTTCAATGTGTTGCCACAGCGTTGGGTCACTGATGGATCTCGAACGATCTTCCTGCCGAGCGACTTCGCGTGGCGGGAATTGAGAACCGTCGAGCAGCAGCCAGTCGTCAACGATGGGGCTGTAAAGGCTCCGGAAATTGGCGAGCCCCCGATTGTATCGCTGCCGAATCGTCGGAACTGGAATGTCGTGCCCGCCCTGTTGAACTCGGTTAGCAACTCGCTCGATTGCCAAATCTTCAGATGGCAGCCAGAGAAAGAACAAGGATACTCGGTAGCCGCTCGCCCGCCACTCCGGGATGCGTCTCGCATAGCTTCTTGCCGCCAGTGTCGTTTCAAACGAAAACGTCTGGCGATTGGCCAGCAGTTCTCCCATTCGCTCAAGCATCAATTCTGACGCTCGCATATTTTGTGTTGCTGGCGAAAACGGTGACAGGCCAACAGCAATCAAGTCGGCATTCAAAAACTCTTGACAATCGGCATAGTGCGGTAAAAACCGAGTAGCAAACGTCGTCTTCCCCGCACCATTAGGTCCGGCGATGATGTAGATATTTTGGTCCGTTTGATGGGCCATGCGTTAGCGTCCTTAGCTTGGTATCGACAGGCTCGAAGCCTATCCCACGTTTCTTTCAGAAGTCGAAGTCATCTGCGATCGCTCTGTCGATGGTCACGTCTTGGCTGTGGATTTCAAATTCGGTGTTCGCGTCCTTCAGAACCAACCGATAACGTCGAGTCTTGTCGAATTGCTGGTCCTGGAGCGTCAGCATGACCGACTGCTGGCGATCATCAAGGCTAGTGGACTCACTCGTGAAGCTCACCGTCTCGATGCTGGAGACCGGATCGTCGCCGTCGTAGATGGCGATCTTAACCGTCAGGGGCTTGGCACGTTCGCTCACTGGTTCCATCTGAACCAGTTTGAAACGGTGGGCGTGCGTCGTGATCTTGTGGTTGTTCCCCAGGACCGACACTGCCACCTGCTTCGTCTTGGTCTTCTCCAGGGCATTCTTGCTCTTGGCCTGACGAACCGTGATCACCGGCACGATCACCTCTTGTGGCATCGCCCCGCCGTGGATGAAACGAGCCCCTCCCACGAAATGGAAGCGGTTGGAGCCCTTGGGGATCCAGAACTCCATCCCGCCGTCACATTTGGCCGTGATCTCGGTTTTACCGTGCCAAGCATCTTCATGGTCAGGCAAGTCATGCCCGATCAGGTAGCGTTTCTTCGCTTTCACCGTTCCAGAGGGTTTCTCGGTCAGCTTGCTCTTGTCCGTTTCCTCTGGGGCCGATTCCGAGAACAGGAAACCGTGGTCGGCGGTCACGACCACGTAGTTTCCGTTCAGGCTGTTGATAATATAGCGGACCACATCGGCAAGCTCACGGATTGCATCGCCCGTCGCGTGGAAGGTATCGCCCTCGGTCGCCGGATTTTCCCCGCGAGTATCGATCTCGTTGTGATAGACATAGACGACCTTTTTGCCGTCGATCAGCTCTCGCCCCTCCTCTTTGCTCAGCTTCAGCAGATCGTCCGCCTGAACTGCCATGCCTTCCCTCTTGGCCAGGATCTTGTTGCGGTTGTCGCTGCCCGAGGTAGAGATCCCATCGGCTAGCACATCGCCCTTGTTCGTGTACTCCAGCTGAGTGTGAGGCAGCAGGCTGGCCATCCCCAGTGCCGTGTAGGACGGCAAGACCGAAAGTTGCGTCGACAACTCCGCCTGGAAGCGATACTCACCGTTGAGCACCTTGGTCAGCTCTTTGCCCGCCTCGTAACGAAAGGCGTCACTGATCACGACAAACGACCGCCTGTTCTCCGCTTCCCGTTGGCGCGGTGCCACGTACGTTTCATAGAAACGGTACTGATTGGGGACATCTGCGATCTGCCACTTGTCGAGCAATCCCGTGGCATTCCCACCGGGATCCACGAACTTGGCCCACTTCAATCCCAGCTGCACCAGGTACCAATTGTTGTAGGCCGCCTCCACTTCCTTCCGAAGCATTTTCAGGATGTCCCAACCATGGGACTCGGCAACATCGGCGTTGCGGCAGAAATGCCGGTAAAGCTGATCGAACTTGTAGAGCTCGTTCGTGTACAGGCTGTACATCTCCTCGGCGGTGTTGCCCGTGAACCCATTGGCATGCTGATTGCGAAGTCCAAAGAACTCAGCGGCCACAGCCACGGCTTCATACGCAGCGAAACGGGACTTGCGTTGCTGCTCGGGCACCGAGAGTGAAGCGATCCAGTGCTCATCCTGTCGCCGGCTCACCAGCCTACGAATGTCATCCGCTTTCAAATGATCTTTTGTTGCCGACAGTCGATCTAGCAATCCGAGCAAGATAGCCCGGTCGACATTGCGAAACGTCACCGCTCCAGCCAGCGTCTCCGGCTCGATACCACTCAACTGATCATCGATATGCGTCGTCGCGGCGATCGCATCCGACAGGGTGTTGAAGCTGGTTGCCTGCTTGCTGCTGTCACGCCACTGCCCCAAGCAAACGACCGCGTTGTGTGTCCCACTACGGCCTAGCTGTTGCTTCTGGATCGCTGGTGGAGCGTCGATCCCAAGTTGGTGGCCGAAGTCGGACAGCATCAAGCGCATCAGCAGCTTCTGTTGCGACGGTGCCTCATCGTCGTAACCAAAGGATGCCGCGACCAACTTCCAAAAGGAACCGTCCAAGTCAAACTTTTCGATTTGGGTCCATGCCGGCGGCGGGACTTCCAAGTCCAGCTCGTCCTGTTCAGTCATGGAGTGGAACAGCGTCCGGACGATATTGAACAGTTCGGGTTGGTCCGCCTTGGTGACCACCGCCAACATTTTGCGATCGAGGTCCAACTCGTTGTCGTCAGCATTGACCAGTTGCCTGAGTTTGCTGAGCCGCCCCTTGCTGTCAAAGAACTTCCGTCGCAGAGCAAGGTGTCCACGCAGGCTTTGCCGAGCGAGACCGAGCTCATCCAGGATGATCGAAGAGCGGTCAGCTCGAAAGCTACGGCTGTACAGCCGGATGTCCAGCAAGATGTCATCCTCAAACTCCGGTTCTTCCTCCGGCGCGTATAGCAGGAATTTTGAGTCGGGTTCTTCCCGTTCGACGCGTAGCTTGGTCTCGAGGCCGCCAACCTGATCCAGTTGCACGAGCTGAACGCCGTCGAGCTCAAGGTTGTCGACGACGCGAGCAAACTCCTGCTGCGGATCATTCCAGAACACGATCCGAGTGTGTTCCTCGTCGTAGATCTTGCTCAGGGCTTCGTTGAGTTGTTTGGTGTCCACTAAATGATTTTTCCCTTCTGCCAAACCGTGTGTAGCTGTTTTGTTGTTTGGTCTAGCTCAACGCTTCCGTATTCAAGGGATGGCAGCAGTGCGGGAGCAAATGGATAATGAGCGTTCGGGTTCAGTAAGATAGCAGGCTCAGACATGGGTGAGCCGAAGGCGGTCAACATAGCGCCGGAGATGGGTTCCCTAGCTGGGATAATGTCCGAATCACCATTCGGCTTCAAAAAAACAGCAGCCCTCAACTCGGTGGTGAGGTAGGTGTCTCCCGCCTCGCCTGATTGGGTATTCATGTCCCAAGCGATCATCGTCTCGCCAGTCAGAAGCATGTCGCGAAACGGCTTGTGTCCTAGCTGTGTTGCTGCGTGTCCATGCCAAGTCCCGATGGCTACGAGCAAGGGAGCATCGACAGTCGCGGCCTGACGAACCTTCGCGATACACTTCTGATAGACACCGAGGTTGATTGGTCGGTAGTTACCAGAAAAGCGTCCCGTTTTCGGGACGCCTGTTAGCTTCTCGGCTGTGCTAATCCGGATACAGGTTACTTCCACGTAGAACTTGTGACCGCCAGCAAAGCATCGGAAATCCGGGGCTGAAGTGCCATGGTCGAGATCCTCGTTCGGTTCGACTACTACGCCAAGTGATTCGAGTCGTCGGCGAACTGATGCTTCTGCCATCGCCGCCTCGTTATCCGCAGCGTATAGCCTTTCCCAGTTCGATAGATAGCGTCCATCAGATCGAGACAGCCACTGGCGGTGCTCGTCTGCCAACGCTTTCATTTCAGCACTCGGCGGTTGCGTTAATCCGGTCACGTCTTGATCCCTACTTTGGGTTTCTCGCCGGTGATCGCCTTCACCTCGGCCAGCAGGTCGCCGAATTTGCCGTAGTTGACCTTGACGCCGTCATCGAGGTCGAGTTCGATACGTTGGTCGGCGTGGTGGCGGAGTTTGTCGTCGAAGGTTCTTAGTTCGTCGCGTTGTTTGATCAGCTTGTCGCGTTCTCGTTCGAGGGTCTTGCGGTGGCTGGTGCTGGAGGCGGCGGGGATGTCGGATTCGAGTTGTTCGATGCGGGAGTTGATCTTCCCCTGGAGCGGGACGACGTACTCGGTTCGCATGCGGGCGAGCGTGCCGCCGTTGTAGCGGTGCAGGTAGACCAGGCACTGGAAGGCTTTTTGCTTGCCGCTGCTGAACAGCCAGTAGATGGGACGCTTCTTGTAGGTTTGCAGGTGGTCCTTGAAGAACTTGTCGCACAGGTAGCGGCGGATCGTGTCGCGGCTCGACTCGTTCTTTTTCGGGCCGAGGTTGTCGGCAAGGAAAGTGAGGTTGGCTTCGAGGTGGGAGGCGTCCCAGGCTTTCGAAATGAACTCGACGAGCCGGTTGCAGGCGTCGTCTTCGAACCAGTCCACATCGGTCAATGGGACGATGCCGTCGTCGTCGGCCGGGAAGGTGGTGTACTTCGAAGCGTCGAAGCCCTCGTTGCGGCTGTGGGCGTAGATGAGGCCCATCGCGTCCAGGCTGTAGCGGCCCATCATGCAGCCGATGGCGTAGGAGACCAGCTCCTCCATGGTGTCCTGGCGGAAGCGCGCCTCCAGTTCGTCGCCAAAGCCATCCTCAATCGACCACCCATCACTGCTCACCTTCACGCCGTTACTGCCCACTGCCCACTGCCCACCGCCCACTTTCAAACCGTAGCGGTAGGCAGGGTTCACTGTAAGTGTGATCTGCTCAATGGGGACGTCGGAGGTGAGCTCTTCATTCAAGCCGTACGCGTGAATGAAGAGTCGGTTGTTCTCCTCCTCGAGGCGTTTCATCTCGGCGATCGTGTTGCGGTTCTGGGTGATCCAGGCGGTGTAGCTGGATTCGAGGGTGGGCGTGGAATCGGTTGAGGCCGTCAGGATGGGAAGGGATTGGAAGTCCCAAGAGCGTTCGTAGGCGTCCCAGTCTTCCATGCAAATCTCTTGAAGATCTTTGCTGATGTCTCCCACCCGCCCTAAAGCAGTTTGCTCCAATTCAACGCACGGCATTGCCGCAACCACACCGCAACTGTAGTGAAGGCCTTGTAGATATATGTCCATAAAATATTGGAAGACACTTGAATTAAGATAGCTAAGGACAAACGGCAGTTCATCCGAAGATCTGCATATCAGTGCTGGCCCAGCGTTCTCGAAAATGAAGCCACCGTGACAGCCTCGAGCAGAGAACTTTCCAGTTGCTACATCGGACCAGCTTATGCCTACCTTAAAGAAGCTCTCGATGTTCTGAGGTCGCGACAAGAGAGCTCCGGTGTCAGACCTGTAATCTCTGATCTCCCGACCGTCATCTGACCAGTCAACGATGTATTCATGGTTTCCATACCAACGCCGTACGCTTCCACCTTTTGTGCAAGGGTGCCACTTGCTATCACAGGCGCTCTCAGACGCATGTGTAAAGTGAACGGAGTCGAATGGTGCCTCATGCCAAAGACGCAAAAACAGGTCATTGTTGCCGGTGTACAATCCTCGTTTTGTTTCACCGACCCCCGAAATGCGTTCGCAACTTGTAAGCAAGTCAATTGTTGAGGGATGCACCCAGTAACAAATTGCTTTGCCAAATACTCTCGAAAATGCATCAAGCCCCAGATGCGCGTAACGACGGTCTCCAGCGAGAAATCGTTCGCGTTTCGCTTCCTCGGCTCCTTCCGTAAGCCTCATAAATACGGGTCGAAGCTCCTTTAGCTCGCTTCGTCGCACAGAAAACGCAACAGCCTGAACGACCTCTCCAGATATGCTGCCAAATGCTCTAGCACCCAAATGCGCTGCAGTTTCGATTGCGTTCGACTCGATCAACAGCGACCTGACTTGTTCAAAAGACGACAAAAACAACCAGCCGTGCATCGTAATCATGGAAAACACTTTGTTTTCTTTCGTTAGCCAAAGGCAGCGCTGTATGAAGGCCACGCAAAGATCAGCTTCAAATCCCTTAAAATCATCTTTTAAGAGCGACTTGAGCTTCCCATTCATACCTCCTTTGCCCATATACGGTGGATTGGTTACTACCGCGTCATACTGCGCCGCCAGCAACTCGGCCTGCTGCACCAGCGGCCCCAAGCGTTTGAGCGCCTCCGACACAAAGAGGTCTTGGCTGGTCGCCTCGCTCAGCTGCTTCAGCGCCGGTAGCTTCTCCGCCAGCCCCTCTGGCACCTGAATCAACGACCCAAAGGTCGTCGCGTGCTCGAACAGCCGCTTCAGCTCCGTGAGGTCCCCCGTCTTCAGCCCGTAGTCAGCGAGCTCCACCCCCTTCGCCAGCCCCTCCCCATCGAACCCCGCGCTATCCACCAGCGCCATCACATTGAGCTTCACTCCCCTCTCAAACAGCCGCCGGTCATCCGCCCGCCCCTTCATCATCAGCGCAAAGCCCGCCAGTTGTGCCGCTCGCTCGTCGATGTCGAGCCCGTAGAGGTTCTTCTCGAGGATCAGCTGAGGAACGTCTCGTTGTCGATAGCCCCGCTCCAGGTAGATGGCCTTGAAGAGCTCATAGGCCTCCACCAGGATGTGCCCGGAGCCACTGGCCGGGTCGATGAGGGTCAGCTCCTCGGGGGCGAGCTGGCTGGGCGTGATGGCCGCGAGTTGCGAGTTGACTTCGTCGTTCTGCTCGGCGGGCTCGATGTAGTATTCCATCTGCCCTTTGAGCGACGAGTCGGGATATGTTGCCAGCCACTGCGCCCCCAGCGAGTTCTGGACCATGTACTTCACGATCCAGTTGGGCGTGAAGAGCTGGGTCGCCGCCGGAATGTCTTCCGACTTCACCACCTTTCCGATGACCTGGTCCTTCCTCTCCGAGATGTAGAACTGGTACAACCAGCCGATGATCTCGATCTCTTGCCAGGACTCCTCGGGGATCTCGTTGACCAACGTGCGGACCAGCGAATCGGTATGCAGCAGGTTGTCGGGCAACAGCAATTCGTCCGCACCACCGATTGGGGCGAACAGGAATGGCAACGCTTGATGAAGCGCGGAGCACTGAGCCAGCAATAGTTGCTGGTACAGCTCTTCATCCTTGCCACCATCCAGCTTCAGATCGACGATCTTGTCCGGATCCAATCCTGGCAGTTCCAAACGCTCGGCGTTCTCGATGATCTCCGGCGTGGACTTGCCATCGGGATGACTGAGCACGCGGTAGCCATGATCCAGATACCCATGCAGTTCCATGTAGCGGATGGCGATCAACCGATTGAACCAGGTGTAGGCAACCGCCTCGACGAACTGATCGAACCCCTGCGCACGAACCCGCTCTGCCAGCGTGTCGCGTTGGACCGCCACGGATGCCGGGAAGGCCCGATCGCCAATGATCGCGACATCGCCTTCCTTTCGGACAGGCAGGATCTCGTTCGGCAACAGGCCGTAAACCGCCGCCTTGTTCGTGACCGACTCGATGAACTGCTTCCGGGCCTCAGGGGCGTAACTTTTGAGTTTCAATGTTTCCATGATTATTCAGCCGCCTCCTTCGATACGCCTAGCAAGTCCACAATCTTATGTCGCAGCGCCGCAGCCCGGACGTCGTAAAACTCTCGAAACTCCCGCAATGTGGGTGGCACCGTTCCGAGCACGTGGATCTTGCAGTAGTGTGAGCGATCCGTATCATCGGTGAACGCCGTTTCCATCCAGTTGGCTGGCGTGACGGCTTTTTTCTCTAGGTTTTCCGGGCCATCCAAGAGCTGGAGATTCGGCAGGCTGTTCCCCATCTCCTTGAGCTCATCCCACTCTTCCTCAGGCAGCCTGACATACTTGAATCGTGTCTTCGTGAAGCGTGATTTGGGGAAGACATGATCGATGTGGAAGTGATGGTTGGTCACGTCGACGAACGGGAACAGCAGCGTCAGCAAGGCGAAGACTCGCTTGTCGCCGTATTGCATCTCCGCCAGCGTATCGATCTCTTCTTCGCTAAACTGGAGCGACTTACCTCGCTTAGCCATGACCTCTTGGAGTTTCGCGACCGGAAACGCGTCGTCGCCCTCCTTCTTGATCGTCTCGCGAAGTGCGGTGAGCAGTGTGTCCAGGCCGCTTCCCCAGATTCCTGACGTCTTCAGCAGGCTTCGGATCAGCCACGTGCGGATCGCTTGCCGGTCGTCGCGGTATGTACTGCTGGACACGTACTTCCCATCCAGATTGCGGTGCCCAATGTAGTAGGCAATCGGCAACAGCGCACTGTCGGCACGAAGCGTCTTCTCGTTGAACCCGAAGCTGGCCAGCAATTGGACCGCCACCTTCAGGGACCGCTTCACGTCCGGCCAACGCTTTTCGAGAATCGCCATGTTGGCATGGTTAAAATTCTCGACCTTGAACCCGACACTGCCAATGTCCGCAAGCATTAGTCCGGCCTTCAGCACGAGATCTTTGGAGAAGTTGAAGCCTTCCCCGGTGTTGTTGAGTTCGTCAACGAGCGTGTGGATTTCTTTGCGTGCATCGCCCTGCCACTGCGCAACCGCGACCGACAACAACAGGTCAGAGTAGGAAAGTTTGGTGCCGCCGCTGTTCATCCGGATGAAGATGTTCAGGACCTTTTCTAAATTCTGGCTGGGTTCTTCGTAATACGAGATCAGGTGTTTGTCGTGAACGACTCGGTAAAACTCGTGGAGGGTCGTGTATGCCGGAAGCGTGCTTTCGTGTGGCAATCGATTTTGGAGCCACTCCAGCATGGCCGGGCCGGCTTGCATCCCCAGGATCTCGCTCACCTTAAACCAGCATTCGCCGGGCCCGGCTTCGCTGACGCGTTTCTCGGTCAAAAACTCGAAACGATAACGTTCACCGGTTTCATCGTCCTCGACCGACTCAGCGAGCAGATCCAGGTAGAGATGGCGAACGGGATAAGCATCAGGGCTGGTCTTCCACTTGTACGGAATCCGCCATGCCATCGAGCCACTCAGTCCGATGTTCAGTGCGGTTAGTCGCTGCTGCCCGTCGAGGACAGCGGTGAGCTCGGTTTCGTGGAAAATAGGAAGCTGTGGGCAGTGGGGATTGTCTCGCTCATGGTAGTCACGCACGAAGCTGTAGAACTTGTACTTGCTGCAGTTCTGCTTGTTGACCTTCCAGAACAAGAACGTCCCGAAGGGATATCCTTGCATCAGGCTGTCGAACAGCCGAGCGATCTGCTCAGGTTTCCATACAAACTCCCGTTGGATCGCGGGAAGGACGAACTTGTTCTGGTGAACTGAGTCGAGGACTTCTTTGATCGTGCCGCCAATTTGATACATGCTGCTGCTCTGGGAGTTCGCGAGTTCTGCTGTTTCGTTATCTGATTTCGATGCGTTCGTTATTGCTGATCGCCGTTTCCAGCTGCGTCCTCATTGCCTTGAGGAACTGCTCGACATCGTCCATATCTTCTATGTAAGTTTTGCTGACCAGTGCTTTGGGATGGATCACCCGTGGCGGTTTGAACTTGGGGATGTCATCCTCGCTGTCACCGCCAGCCTGCTCTTTCTCAGCAACCTGCGTTGCTTTCGCGGCCTCTCGCTGAGCGACGAACTGGCCGATCTTCGAGATTGCTGAATCCTTCAGGCTGATCGCGTCGGCTTCGGCCTGGGTGATGTGCGCCAGGCTGTTTTGCCCGGTCACTTGGGTCTTGAGCGACTCGAGAGGCCTGAGACAGGATGAGGATAGGGTCGAGTCACCGCTGACGGCTTCGAGTTCCTGCTGGATCGCCCCGATTTGAGCATCAATCTGTTGGAGCGATCGCGATCGTTGCTCGGCGATCAGTTTGTCGTTGACCTTCTCAATGGTGCTGACCAGCGGGTCGACCTCGTGGACCATGCCGTATGGATTGGCAGCTTTGCGGATTGCTTGGATGCGATCCAGCGCCCGCCGGGCTTCGTCGTCTTGCCGAAGCTGGCTTTGGTTGAGGCTGAACCGCTGTTCGGCTTTAAGGAGTTTCTCCCACGTTGGCTTCTGGCTCTCGTAGAAGTGCTCCAAGTCATGGAAGTCGTCGGAAAGTTCAAGCAGGCTGCTCTTGGTCTCGTTGAACCGTTCCAGAAACTTGTTGCTTTCTTCTACCGCCAGCAGTGGCTTGATGGTCGCTAGGCAGTCATTGATAGTCTGCTCACCGGGATAGTCGCCGCTGGAGGCGAACTCGGCGTAGCGTTTCAGGCTGGCCTGCTGCTCCGAGAGTTTGCTTCGAAGGAAATCGAAGAGGCCTTCTTCGGTTTCCGGGCCCATCTGATGAAACACCTCCTTGCCGATTTCCCGGGCCTTCTTCACGTCTTCGACTTTGGCGGTCACTTTCTGGACGATTGTGATCTTTCGCCAGTTCTTGGATTCCGACAGTGCCGAATAGAGATCGTCATGCTTGATCGCGTCACCGCCCCGCATGAACAGAATTTCTCCGCTCGCATAGAGTCGGGTCAGCAGCAAGGCGGTTTCCTGCTCTGGCCAGCCATACGGCCGATCTGAAAATCGCCCGAAGCACGTGTCGTACAGAATGATCTCGCGATCCCTTTTGGACGCTAGGTTGAGATAGCTCCGAACCTCATCGAGGGCTTGCGGGTTGTTCTCGGGCAACGCCATTTGCAACGCTTGCTGAGTGGTGTCGTCACTCTTCAGGATCGCGTGGATTTCTTTGTTGGGGTTGTCGTTGAGGTGCTTGAGGTAGCTGAGTTTGGTGAAGGTGTTCTCCACCAGGTATTCCAGTGCCTCTTCCATCGCCGTGATGGGGGCGTTGGCATTGATTTCCAGCTTTTCGCCGGCGACGAAGTAGCTCGCGTCCACGAGCATGTCACTGAGCATGTTGGCCAGCAACGTGCGTCGCTGCTGGTTCTCGGTCGCCAAATCCTTGTGGATGCGACGGGTCGTCGGTGGAGAGGTGCTGTCGTCTTTGGTGCGGATGTATTTCTCGGTCCGCAGATACGTCCTAAGCTCCCGGCCCAGTGCTTTTTCGTCGTCGAGCCGCACGATCGCTTGGCCTTCGTCGGCACTGCTGTTGAGGATGCACTTTTGGTCGCTACTTTGTTCGAAGTCGTCGTCCAGGGGACTGATCAGTGAGAGCGTCATCGCTCCCTCGGTATTCCTGCCGACGGGATGATGGTCGCAGACGCGGTTGAACGGGATGTCCTTCTTGGTGGCGGCGTAGCGGTGCTTCCGTTGGTCCTTGAGGATATCTTGAAAGATGATGTCGCCGAGCAGTTTTGCCTCATCGGCACTCGAGGTGATTTCCTTCTTGATCTCCTGGTTGATATCTCGTTCTTCGTTGGTCAGAAAGTAATACAGATCGCCGCTGCGGTTGACCAGTGAGTCTCGCTCCAACCGGGTCAAGCTTTCTTCGATCTTTCGCTTCAGGGCCAGTCGGTCAGCATCGATTTCGTCCAGGCACAGTGTGACCAGATTGTCAACGTTGCCTTTCATCTCATCGACGTAGCGAATTAGGAACAAGACCTGTAGGACGTGGATATCGAACGGCTCGAGGCTGTCATTCTCCTTCGCGTGATCGATCGTGCGTTTGACCGTCGTGTCAAGGAAACTCTCAATGGACGGATAGAACATGTAGACGGGTACCAAGACACCAACGTTCTGGTCGGCAACCGTGTTTGCAGCATGCTGAAACGCGTCGAGCAGGGACCGTTCGCCCTGCGCGAGGTGCAATCCGGTCGCCCCGGCTTTGCGAATCGACTCGAAGATTCGTTGCAGCAGCTTGAATTGGTAGGGGGCGAATGGATAGGTCTGGACAAAGTCATCCGCCTCTTTGAACTGCTTGTAGGTCGTACCTACTTCACGGAACGAAAGTTGGTTTTTGAGGATGTCACCCTTTTCGGTGTAGAGCTGGACCAAGTTCGGAACCACCGAGTCGTACTTGCGTAACAGACGCTCTTGGATGACTTCATCGACGTTGGCGCTGGACAAGGACAGGCGTGTCTTGAATCGCCCCTGAATTTTCGAGAAATCGTTTTCCTTGCTGGTCGTCATCTCGCCCAGAACGGCATCGATGTCTTCCTGGGATGTGACCACGACCCAAGCGCGTCCTTGGCAAACCGTGCCCAGTTGTTCGGTGATGGTCTGCAGGTTCAGCATCAATGCCGTATCCGATCCAATGAACTGCCCGACTTCATCCACCAAGAAGATGACGCGGTGCTTGGGGCCTCGTTTGTCGAGGTACTCTCTGGTCCATTTGGAGAAGTTCTCGATCGTCAGGCTGAAGTTGTTTTCACCGGTGTCGACCCACCTCGCGCATGATTCTTCGCTTTGTCCAAGTGTCTTGGATAACGCTTCGATAACCTCGTCGCGATTGAACTCGTAGGCGTCCCGCTCGTCCTTCCACTGTGTGTCCGTCAGTTCGTGGTAGGTTTCCTGGAACTCTTCGAACTTGCCCTTCTCGTCCAGATAACGCTCCATGTGGGCGATGTGAGCGTGATCAGGACTGTAGCCAAGTTTCTCGTTCAATACCTTCAGGAACACTGCCAGGATCGCGTCGCGACCGCTGCTGCTATCTGCCTTGCTGTCGATGTTGAAGAGAATGACATCGGTGTCCGACGTGACGGCGCGTTTGATGTCACCCAAAATTGTGGCGTCAGCGATCTTGTCATCGAAGAAGTCCACCGCCCGCTTAGTTTGCCCTTGGTGGGCGTGTTCTTCGTTGTCTAGCAGGTGTGATAGCACCTTGATGAAGTGCGACTTTCCGGATCCAAAGAAGCCGGAGACCCACACGCCAATCTTGCCCGAGATGTTCGGGTCATTGGGGGAATCAATCGACTCGCAATAGGTCTCGAAGAACTTGCGTAGGTGACGGTCGAGTTCCTGCGTGACGACGAACTCGTCGAGTTCTTGCCAAACGGATTCGTCGTCCATTTGGTCGGCTTTGACGACGCCATTGATGGGGCGATCGATATTTCGCTTGAAGAGCTCAGCAATCTTCGTCTTTTTCATGGTGTCACTCAGAGTCGTGGCTGATCGGTGTTGAATTGTCAGGATGATGTGCAACGCGTGATTTCAGGCGTTGCGTCAATCAATCAACCGGAAGGCTCGGTAATATCGGGCTTTGCGTTTGCGGTCGGTCGACGATGAATCAAAGGCCAAGCTGGCCTTGCCAAACAACTTGAGCGTGATCTTGTCGTACACGCCGGGATAGAACATCACGAGAGGCGTCAGCCCCATGTGTCGATGAAGGTTGTTCAACAGCTCGTGGGTGCGAATGATCGGGTACGACGAACCGACACCGGAGACCAGCACCAGGCCGGGCTCTCCAGTCATGACCTCGTTGTAGAAATGGTCCGCCAGTTTTTCGGCGCTGGCGATGGACTTGATCGACTTGACGGCCTTGGCGCTGCCCAGCGTGCGTTCTTTCTCCAGTGACTTCTCGAAATACCCACGCCCCTTGATGTAGTCAATCAGGAAGTCGTAGAGGTTGACGTGGACGACCTTCAGATCGGGTGCCTGCTTGGGCAGCTTGTTGTCCAGGAACGCCAGGTGCTCCCTGATCCGCAATTCGTCTTCTGCCGGGTAGTCGAAGACGTAAAACGGGATCTCGTTGCCGATCCCTTGGCCGCCCAGGAAATCAGACGAGGTGATCTTCGGCAGGATCGCATTGAGCCGCTCGGTTAATCGATCACTCATGGAGCCACCTGGATGCAACGCAGAACGCTGCCCTCGTCATTGTTAGTCAGGTAACGCACGACCTCGTCGGCGATATGGACGGTCTGAAGCCGCAGCGATTTGGTGCTGTCGATGTATCCGGCCTGTTGCAGAATTTGAAATACCGAGGACCGCAGCCTCTTGATTGTCGATTCGCTCCAATCGGGTAGTTCGGCGTCACGGTTCTGGCAGTCGGCGATAAAGTCGTCCCAAAGCTGGTAGGTGAGCTTGTCGGCGAAGATGCGGTACTGCTCTTTGACGACCAGTTCGAGAAAGTCGGCCAGCAACTCGCTGTGCTTGACCGCTGCGGCAAGACAGGCGTGGGTGGCAGCTGTGGAATTGCCGTCCCTGACGAGTTTCCAAAGGTCGGGTGTCATCGTCTCCAGTCGATTGCGAATCATCCGCGACAGCCGACGAGCCGTGGCCGGTGATCGAGCTTGCAACAGATTGTCACGGCCCATCGCAGACTTCCAGGCAGCATCATCGGCCTGCTTCAACAGCAAGTCGGCAATGACTCGGCTCTCGGCAACTTTCAGGGAGCCAGCAGTGATGTCTGCTCGATAACGCAATGGGGCCTCGCAAATCACTTTTCAGCGTGCTTTTTTCGGTCGTCTGGGTGTCGGGTCATAAGGTTCCTGCACTTGCCTCAACAAGGCATCCAGGTCCTCCCGCTTGAACAATCGGTAGCCATTCATGGGATGACGATGAATGACGATCTTCCCGTCGCGTTCCCAGTTCCTGAGGGTATTTGGGGACACGCCCAGATACTCCGCGGCCTCGGATATACGCAGGTATTCACTGAGCTTGGTCACTTGACGATGTCCTGGATCGGTCCGATGTTTACACAGCTTTGCGCAACCTTACCAAACTTCATGGGCGGGGGGTATCAGCCCGGTAAAGACTTTTTGCGGGCAGAAAGGAAGTGGAATTGCCTATGGAAAGTTGACAGTGGACCGGTCTTAACAGGAAGGTAAATAGTGCATTCTGACGATCAGAATGCATCAGCTAAAAGTTGCTCTTCATTGCGTCGCACGAAGTAAACGGCCAGTTCGACCGCTCCTGTCTTGGCGAAGTAGCCTGCTTGCCGTCGTAATTTTTCGTGGAAGTCCCGAAACTCTGGGTTCGTGCGAACCTCGCTGAACTTGACCACCGCTTCATGGGTCGGCTGAGCATACCGATGGTTCATGCTCAGAATCCCACACTCCCTCACCGCCCAATTCTGCCGAGACTGGATGGATGCCGATGGGGGCCGGTCCTTATGGTTCCCCCAAGCAAGCTTCCATCGTTGCCGTGGATAAGCTTGGTAATAACAGGGAACCGGTGGTTCTTCGTCCTCCCATTGATCGAATTGTTCGTTAGTAACCGCCTGACAGACCATCTCCACCGCTCACGCACGTCCTTTCCTCCTGCCACCGTGATTAAAAGAGTGTCGTGGGCCAGATTTTTTCGGTTGGTCTGATGCAGATTTCTTCCGAGAAGCCGGTTTCCGTCGTGATGTGTGTTTCTTTGTAGGCCCATTTCCACGACTACGCTGGCCATCAGGCTTGCTTCCAAGGGAAGGGTCAGGCAAAGAAGTTCATAAAGAACCTTTGCCGTCGAAAAGACGAAGATCGAGGCCCGTCGCAACGGCTACTCAGTGATCGAGAAGACACTCGCAGATGGTAGCGTCAAACTATCCCTGAGCATGGGGAGCTACTCGTCGTGGATCTACCAGGAACGTTGTTGTGAGAGATTTGCACGATCGATTGAATTCAATTCGACGCCGCGACGCCAAGTTGAATGGCTCGGCTAAGTCGTTCATTGGTCCTCGCCATCACGGGTGATTCGCAATGGAGAATCGGTAAGCAACGCAGCATGAGCTTCATGACATGTCAGTAGGATGACCTGCTTTTGTTCGGCAAAATCTCGGAGGACATCCGCCGTTTTTCTCTGTCGATCTGCGTCGAGATCCACCATTGGGTCATCTAGAATTAAGAAGCCATCCAGATCTTCAAGAAAGTGAGCAGCCATTGAGAGCCGGATGGAAAATCCCATGCTCGCCTTGGTACCCATCGATAACAGTTCATGCGGAATCACTATGCCCGACGAGCGGGTCACTCCTCCGCCGTCGAAGCTGAGGTCCGTGTATTGGTCGCTTGTGACCTGCTGAATCGTCTGTGACAGACGTTGCATCCATGGATCAAGAGTTCCGGAATCCAGTCGATCCTTCATCTTCTCGAACACCTCTTTCAGCCGCACCAGAGATTCGAACCGCCGCTTTTCCAGTGAATAGTTCGACTCTGCCTCTGTAATAAAGTCCGTTAGCTCCTTGGTGGTGTGATCGGGTTCCGTGGCATTCAGCGTGGATTGCTGATTTCTGGCATTTGGCAGTTCTTCTTCTTTGATTTCCGTCAAGCGAATGCGTCTTAGGTTGAATTCCACCTCCAAGACTTCAGCATTTTCAATGCCTTCCGGAAGTGGCGGCAGCTTTTTCAGATCCTGTTCGCAATCCTGCTTTTGCTTCCGAGCGTCAAGAAGGCGATCCAACACCGCGTCTTGATTCTCGAATTCTTCTTCCCAGATCTTGATGTCGGCACGCTTCGCCTCACCGTCGGCTTGTTGCTGGTTATGTTTCTCCCGGTTGGTCAGAATGGCGTTGTTGATCTCCTCAGTCTTACGTTCGGGAGCAGAAACGTCGTCACCACAGGAACTTGCAAGTTCCGCCAGCGTCTGTCCGCTCAGAATGGTTTCCAACGCGGTTTCGGCACGCTCCAGATTCGTCTTCGCAATCGAATAATCAGTTTCCCGTTTCTTCGCGTCATCCGCGGACGCAACACCAACGGTTGAAAGCAGCTCGCTTATGCTGACCTGTGCCGACTCATGTTTGTCCTTAATGGCAGAAAACCGACCGTCCCCAGACTCCACCTCGAACTTAAACTCATCGGTCGTCAGGGTAACAATGCCGTCTGCCTCCGTATGCAGCGGCTGGGCTCTGGTCACCATCTCTTCGCGAGAATCCTTCAGACCCGCCTTAATACTCACTTTGGTATCTGATTCAGGAACAAACCTAACCTGGAGTTTGCCAGCTGCCATGGACGCCGCGTGGCGATCTCTATCGGCGATTGCCGCCTTTAGATCATGAAACAACTGAGTAGAAAGACCTTTGAACGCAGCGAAGTTTTTCTTCTCTTCCCCGAGCTTCTCCTCGGCTTGTTTCGCTAACTTCAGCTTCTCGCGTTTGCTTGCAGATTCCTGGTACGCCTGTGCCTGACTCAGCTCTTTTCGCAGACCGCCATGTTCATCCTCCGATGTCGTGAGGGATTTCTCCAGTCGGCTTAGCTCAGATTCGTGCAGGGGCCATTTCGATTGGATTTCCCTAAGACGTTTCTCGTTCGTCTTCGCCGATTCCAGTTTCAACTCAAGCCCCTGACGCTCCTTCAAGGCGTTAACGATTGGTTCGTACTTGTTTACATAGCTCTGCAGTTTATCTCGCTCGCAAATCAGTTCCGAAACCTGCTGATTGATGGCATCGAGATTTCGTTCGTGAGCCTCAACCACCGAAAGCTCATTTCTTAGCCGCTCGTGCTCGTACCAAGCATCTAACAAGGTTCCAACTCCCCGCTTCCACGGATTCTCTATTCCTTTTTCCTTGCCTTTATCTTTCTCTGGTCGCTCTGCCGCCGAATCCCATCGCGAACTCACCGCATTGAGCTGGTCATTAATTGCACGTTCGAGTTTCTCGATAGAGACCCCGTCTGTATCAAATGCAGAACTCCTGAGAATTTGAGCCAGGTCAGAGGTTTCCTCACCATCCGTGTCGAAGTCTTTCAGTGTTGAAGAGATGGCTGATTGAGATGCGACCAATATGTTCTGCCAAGTGCCGCGTTTTAATCGCAGCAGACTGGCAACTTGTTGATCCACATCATCAGCACTGCGGACGACCTGCCCAGATGGAAGCGTGAGCTCGCAACGACGTTCTCCTCCCCACGATTTTGTGATCCGATACGACGCACCGCCGACCAGGCACTCCAGCGAAACACCAAACGTATCCCCGCCTCCTCGTGGAACGTATCGTTCCAGGCTATTTTCCCAGTGGCGTTTCTTGTAAGTGGTCGATTCGAACAAAGCACACAAAATACCATTGACCATCGTGCTTTTTCCAGCTTCATTCGGGCCGAGCACGACGTTCATTCCTGAGACAAATTCGTAGGTTCGGTCGGCAAGTCCCGCGAACGGATGGAGTCGAACTTTTTGCAACTGCATCAGCGGGCCTCCCTGACGAGGTCATATGCCATCTGCAGAGCAAACTGATCGCTCTCGTCATGGGCAAGTTCACTTAGCAACTGATGAGGAAACGATCCCTCGGTAAACTCCGCATCGAGGTCTTCTTGGCGAACCACCCGAAGCACCTCATCCGCATTGAATTCTAGGTAGGAGACTAATTCGCCCAGCTCAGATTCGAGCGTTTTGAGTTGTTCCAATGCCTCGTTGTCCAGTCGTCCCTGAAGCTTCAATTTGACTAGATGATCACCCTCTGACAGTTCTTCAAACTCCTTCTTCAATTGGGCCAGCTTGAGCTCGGAATCGGTTCCGGTCTTGTGCATGACATGGAACCGAAAACGGCCTGTTCGTACGGAGCGGTACTCACAGGTCCCGTCTTCACCAACGTCGATCACTAGCGCGTGCCCCGCATGGCGACAGTCGAATCCATCAGGCTCTGGCGTCGAGGGATAGAACACACGTGCATCGCTTCCCTCATCACGATCGGGGAACCGAATGTGTGTATGTCCCAACAGCCAGACATCAACATCCATCTTGGACAGTTCAGTCTGCTGCATCGGATAGTAGTCGCCATTGAAGTCCGGAGAGAGACCGGCAAGGCTGCCGTGAGCAACGCCAATCTTGAGCTTACTTTCCGGCAGATCGGCCGTCACTTCCTTTATCCAGCCGACGGCGTTTTCCTTCGAGTGCTTCGCGGTGCAGACACCGGGCAGCAACACCACCGGCATTCCGAAGGGCTCGAGATCATACGGAACGCAACGGTCAAGAATCAGATGCCCTTCGCCCAGGCTATCTTTGAAATCAGGCCAGATTGGATCGTCAGCCTCGGATTTATAGTCGTGATTTCCCGGTAGAACCGCGACCAGGCCATCGAAACGCCGCAACGCTTCAGCCGTTTGCCTAATCACCTTCTTCGAGACGCGTAAATGGTCGAACAAGTCGCCTGCGATTACAAACAATTGGCAGCGCTCCTGATTCGCTAGATCAGCCATTTTCGCCACGACAGCGACACGTTCGTCCACAAGAGACCCCTGCAACGACTCGGGATAGCCACGTGTAAATTTGAGTCCGACGTGCACGTCGGCAGTATGGAAAATTCGAACCACTATTGCGATCTCTTTGGTGTGTCAGTCAATAAATGTTAATGCGCGTGATAGTAATTCATCGCTTAAGAAACGGTAATCGCGCTTTCCTGCAGGATGTCGTCCTCGACTAGCGACGGGACATTCTTCATACGACTCCAGAACCTGATCTTCCCACAGTTTGTAGTCCCCAACTTCATTGCTCGACTCGCTTATTTCCTTTCCGCAACGCGTTGACTTGAAAGTGCGAGCAGCCTACGATTTCGGCATCAACCCGGCAAGCAGGGGGGGCAAGAAAAAACCGTGATGAACTTCGGCGAAACGGTTCGGCAACCACGCCATGCTTAGCAGTTGACGCTTCGTGATTTGGCGGTCCGTGTGGGCGTTGGATTTACCTTCATCGCGAAAATCGAGAACCACAAACTCGAAGAAGGTCATGGGCCTTCGGAGAAGTTGATCCACAAACTAGCCGTTGAGCTCGATGCCAACGAGGACGAGCTTCTCCTACTCGCCGAAATAGTTCCGGAACCAATACGCAAACGAGTCTACGAACGACCAGCGGAGTTCCGCCGCCTTGCAAACTTGATGATCGCACGCTCTGGAAGCTGTTAGAATTGATAGATGACTAATCATCGCCACTTTCGGAATCCATTACCTAGCTTCGGAAATCGCCAATCATGAGACAGTCGCCTATCAAGCTGACAACTGACAACGCATTGCCTTTGGTTTGTCCAACAGACCTGCTGTCTATCGACTACCCGCTGAATCAGAGCTATCAAGGATCGTTTATTGGACATGATCCGACACATGGCAACTTCGAGCTAACAGAGCCGTTTCCATTGATTCGTTTTAAGAATCGTGAATACAAGTTGGTGCGAGTCCATATCCACAAGAAATCGGAACACTTTGTCGACACGGACCATCCCAGTGATTACGAGATACATTTTGTCCATGTGCCGGTCGCCGGAACGCTAGACGATCCAAAAGTGGTGCTTGGAATACTGTACCGAGAATCAGAAACGGGGCCGTCGCAAAGGGGGCTGAATGAGTTCATCAAGGGACTTCCGACTAGGGTGCAACTGAGAGAGTTTTCGCAGTCCACGCAGCACGCCACGCATCCCATCACTCCGAGTAAATTCTTTCCGCTATTGCCTGATGGGACCACGCCAGATCTGCAGAACTGGTTTCATTACGAGGGATCGCTAACGAGTTTTCCCTTTTCAGAAGACGTGAGTTGGTTCGTGATGCAGAACGAAGCATTGGTCTTGTCTTCCGAGACAGATGACTTAGAGCAGTACGCTGAACAAGATCCTCGTGACCTTCAACCGCTGAAAAGCAGGATTGTTGTACGCAGCTTTTCTTGAAGTTGGCATAGCATGAAAATCCTCTTCCTCCACGGCTGGCACAGCGTAGTCGGCGGCGTCAAACCAGCCTTCCTGAGAGACGCTGGCCACAATGTCATCACCCCCACACTCGACGATGACGATTTCGATCTCGCAGTTGGCACTGCCCAAGCGGAGTACGACCAGTATCAACCCGATGTGGTTATTGGCTCCAGTCGTGGTGGTGCAGTCGCCGCGAACATCAAGAGCGGAGACACACCGTTGGTCCTACTTTGCCCAGCGTTTAAAAATTGGGGCACGGCAACAACCGTGAAGCCTAATACGGCGATCTTCCATTCACGCCACGACGATGTGATTCCGTTTGTTGACTCAGTGGAACTTGTTAGCAACAGCGGTCTATCACCGGACACGCTCATTGAAATCGGGAACGATCATCGACTCGCTGATCCAGAGTCGCTTCAGTTGATGCTGAATGCTTGCGAGGAATTGGGTTGGACGGAGAGCGAACGAAAACTTTTGCGGGGTGAATGGAGAGGACTTTGCTACACCGCTGCCAAGCGATGGGTGGCGGACGCAAAGAAACCAGATTGGCAGCTCGTTCACGGCACGGTTTTCAGCGGAGCGATGGAAAGGAGAATTGAACACGCTTGGTGTGAACGTCATGACATGGTGGTTGATCTGACGATGCCTGTCGGTTCCCGAGTCTTCAGCAGAGCGACCTTCTACGATACCATTCAACCAAATGTCACTAGCAGTTACTCACCCGACGATGCGTTGTTTCTGTCCATCAGAACAAGACATGACGGTCCTTGGAGTGAAGCCGAGCGGCAAGGATATGCAAAAGTGAAGAACCTAGTCCAAGAACGCCACGTTCCGCATTGCTCGTGATTCGTTTTCCGTGTTCATCACGACTTGATGCCAGCCTTGAAGCGTGATCGTAGCATGGTCGGGATGACGAACTCGTCCTTTGACGTAGACGCCAGGATTTCGTCGCATTGTTCGCCATCCCCAGTTCTTTGCATTGCCATTGCTGGACAAAATACTTCGGTACTGGGTGTCCGTGACACCGTTGGGGTGACGTTTGCAAACGTAAACAGTTTCGCCACCGCTTCGGTAGCAGAACTCTAGCCAGTGCGGCTTGCCTCCGTTGCCTCGACTCAGTGGTTCATTTCGCAGAACCAATGATTCATCGACGAACGTCGTGGCAGATGGCAGGAAGAACCATTCGCCCTGGCGAATGAAAGCTGCATTCTTGCGACTATTTCGGGACTTGCCAGACATCCGCTTACTTGCGACCGCACTGCGTACTTCCTTCGGTTGCAATGCTTCCTTGGCCTGACGCACGGTTCCAACGGGAGCGGACTCGGGAATACCGGCGACGAACCAGTGTCGCTCATCGTGCCCGCAAAGATACTTGTTCTTCGCGCCATCCTCTCGAACAAGCAAAAGCAAGTGTCGATCCGAAGGCTGAACGTCAAGGACTTCAATCTCGGGATCTGCACCAGCCTGGGGCATGATCTCGAAGAATTCGCCTTGTCGGTCCGAGCCAATATCGAGTGTTAACAGTGATGAGCTTGCTCGCCTTCGTTGCCGAGGAGGATCAACGACCTTGAGGCGGGCTCCCATTCGTTGGAACTTCTTATTGAGTAATTGTGCATCCATGGCAAGAATGACAGGCTCGGCGGTTGGAGGTTCGCATCGATTTGCGTTCCTGATACAACTTCGCTGTGGGAATAGCACACACTGACGCTCCCGACACTGAACATCGCAAAACGACCGAGGCATTCCCGTGACCGACAAACCAACCAGCGAGCGTCACATGGCGATCAAAGTCGTGATGATGCCGAGAGACACCAATCCACACGGCACCATCTTCGGCGGCGTGATTCTGAGCTATATCGACCAAGCGGGAGCCGTTGGTGCGTACCACGAAATCAGGAAAGCTGGCTGCGGACGAAAGCCAATAGTCACGGTGGGACTGAAGAGCGTAGCATTTCACCGGCCCGTTTTTGTGGGTGACGTAAGTCTCTGACCGCATTCGTCGATTCTGGCTCAAAACAACATTGCCTGCTGGTCGGTCGCGACGGACGATTCCGGTGATTCCTCATTTTTCAGCTCGAGTACGTGTGCTTCAATCTCACCGACAAAGGGGAACCATCTCGGCATCAGGTTCTCGCTAGCAGATAACTGCCAGGCGTCAGCTTGTTGGATTCGCTGTAGCAGCGAACGGAGCTTCGCGCGGTAGCGGCGTTCCTGCATGATCGCCTCCTCTTCATCCACCGGCTGAACATATTCGATCACCAATTCGAATGGACAGCCGCACTGCAGTTCACGTCGGCGACTGGCGACGTCTGCCGATCTCCCGACCTTTACGAACTTTGCGCCGAAGCATTCACACGTGATGAAGTAAATCCCCGAATTTTCCAAACCGACGCCTCCGAGTTCTCGACATGATCCAGGCCCATTCTAGTTGCGGATTGGTTTCGGGTGTGAATCGCGAGTGATTCTCTTGCCGCGTGAAGTCGCCTCGATCTCGAGCTGGATGGCTTTAGTGTGACAAAGTCTCGAAAATCTTGGCGACAAGTGCACAGATCCATTTTCAAGCAGTTGGAGGTCGCCTTCTATCCTCCGGTGGCTGACTTCGGATTTTGCTCCGGCCGATGAAACCGGAGCGTCTTCGGTTGGGGCCGGTTCGGCGCATCGGTGTACAGATTCCGAAGACACCGAAGCGGATTTGGGCCAATCGAAGATCGCCTCGGTCGATGCAACCGCTGTAAGTCGCAAGCTATCCAAAGTCGCGTCGGTGTGGCACTTACGGACCGAATGATCAGAATCCGATCGTGTCGACAACTGGCACATTTTGTTGGACACTCATTGGATTGAACGCCTTCATGTTGAGGAACATCTAGATGGTCGATCACGAACGAATCGCCAACATCGGATCGAAGATTAGGGAACTTGAGCTACGGAAAGGCGACAAACGTCTTTTCCATTGCTGCCACGATGACCATGGCGACAAACTTGTGGTTAGGGAGCAGCCGCCGAAGGGATTTGAAAAGAACAATGAGTCATACGAGCCGCGTTTGTGTGTTGCTCGCAGCATCCCGCAATGTTTTGCGGCGATGTGCAAGGGCCGGAAAGATACAGTATTCGTATACGAAGTCGACCAACCAGCACTTGCTACTACGTGCAGCGGAACAACCGACGCGCCTCTCACCAGCGAGTACTGGCTACCCCCAGGGGCAACTCTGGCCAAGGTTGCGACGATTGAGGCCGACAGAGTGACGGAAATCCACCGGCGAACATGGCAACTACTGGAATCGTTTTTGAAGCCATCCGGCATCCATTCCCGAGTTGCGTCCATTGTTGCAGCGTGCGAGGTTTTGGATGATCAGCTTGTTACAACCAGTCTAGAATTGCTACTACGAGCTGAGATAGGGCTCGAGGTTCCACCCGAAAACACGCGGTCATGAGGGTCTCAGGCCAGTGGGATCTCGCAAGTCGACAGGAACGCGATCTGGCGATGGAGGAGGTTCAGCGGCTGCTTTCCGAACCAGGATTAGAAATCGATTCGGTCTCATCCATACGCAAGCCCGGTGCAATCAATCCGCCCCCGATCGCCTTCCCTTGATCGTGACGACAGGCTCGACTCACGAGAACACTGTCACGACTAGGGGTGTGTCGTGTGGTCAGTCACGATCTATCGCGTCGAGCCCAGCCACATAGCCGCTGTGAAAGACGTTCCGAAACGCGGCCTAGACGAACTCATCGTCTTCGCCGTTCTCGCCACCGAGCCCCTTGCCGACTACTCGGGCCTCGATCTGCTTCAATTCGCGGAGGAAGAACGCGAAGGCTTCCCGCGTAACACGAGATTGGATAGCTTGCCTTCGCTCTCGCCAGATCCGCTCGTCTTCCTCGCGGTCGTGCCGATCGTCCTCATCTTCGTATCCGGTCATTTTGCCTTGCCTTCGGTGGATGTCTCCCACGGGCGACTCTGTTCGCACATTCGCTCGATCGCCTCACGGAAATGCCGCACGCTGAGCATCAACCAACCCATTGCCCAAGTCTGCAGCAACCGGCGGTAAAGTCGAATGGTCGCGCGATCGCTAATTCCGGCCATCATGTGAAGATCCATCAACAGATTTGCTCGTGGACGCAGCGATAAATTCGGCAATGTCCGCTGGGCTTCCGGCCTCTTGCCACTCGGTGAGAACACGTTGGTACTCGTCTCCGTTAACCACGTCGCATTTGCCTTCGCGACTCAGATCAAGCCAGGCAAGGCGGAATTCATCGATTTCATTTTTCATCGGATGTCTCTCAGAGAAAGTAACGGGAACTGTAAATTGTCGTCGCTTCGGATCACTCGATCAACAGCAGTGCCTGGTCAATCTCTCGTGGCCGCTGATTCACCCCAGTACACCCGGCGCGGCCTGAAATTGAGTCCCAACGCGTTCACGTTGCTGCCCGCCTAAGTCCGCAGGAGTACCTTTGACGCTGTGAGCGTTGATCGCGGGAACCCGCTTTTCCTCCGTGTTGGCTTTCGTGCTTCGTCGTCGGCCGATGTCGTCCATGCGTTCACCGCCGGGGGACTCCTCTGCAGTTGCGAGCCGCTCGAGCCTAGCTGCGGTGAGTTTTCGTAAGGTTTTCTCGGCCGTGAGTCCCAACGTCGTAAATCACTGCTGCGTTACCGCATCTTCCCGACAGCCCAGCACACGAAACCGACCAAGAACGCCCCTCCGCTCTCAACCACGGATCCGCTTATCAGGAAGAACAGCGACTTGAATACGAAAATGATCGCAGCGATGACTTGAAGCGAAGGTCGCTTGTCTGGATGCTGCCGTTCGCTTGACTCGTCGACCTCAGTGGCTGGCTCATACGGATTGATCATGTCTCGCCTTCGCTGACCGGCGTGGCGACCAGCTCAATCAGCTCGAGGTCATGGCGAACCAACCTGACGAAGCGATCGAGCATCACCTCGGCGGCTTGCTTGGCGTCGATGTGTTCCGACGTGCTGCCTCTCGGTGCTCGTGAACAACGCACCGTGGGGAAGCTCCCTTCTCCGCCGCCAGGCAGATTGAAGATCGGTGCAAATTCCGGATTTTAAACAACGATTGCAGGCGACCGCCTGCTGAGACGGACGTGCCCCAGACCGCGGAACAGTGACGGATCGAGTCCTGGATCCCGTCATGCGTTACTGGGCACGCCTTCAGCTGTTGAATCGCCGCGGGTCGCCGGAATCAATGCCCTGCATGGCCGGGATCGGGGCAATAGCAAAAGCCTGCGACACCGTTGCGGATCGCAGACTTTCATTGGCTATCAGGGACTGCCGCTCAGACCGTTCGACTGCAAGCATCTGCCCGGTCCAAGGTGTGCTGGCAGCCATCGGGATTGAGCGGATTGCCTCGACAATTAAACTGATCGCCATGTCGTGATCGGTCGCGATGAGTCGAAAGATCACCGAGCCGCTGCACATCCAACTGCTGGCTGCCGGCGAAAGCGTGTCCTCATAGCCCCTCTACCTTCCAGGCAAACGCGTTACCTGGATTCCAAGCTCCAATCGTGGTCCCGGTTGTCAAGCCAAACCGTACGAGAGCAAGCGCAACGCGGTAGTGAATGACCTCAACAACAGCGTAAAGATCAACGCTTGAATCACACGCTCGAATGACGACGCTTTCAGGTGCCCGGTCAAGCCATAGAAGGCCCAGGCGGTTTGCCCTGTCCGAGCCCGTAACGATGAGCGAACTTTTCGATGGCTGCTTTGTGAGCACCGTAGCGACTTTTGGCCCACAGCGGATGAGTTGCATCGAGTGGTCGATCGTCAAGAATTTGATCGTGGACGGCGCACGTCGCGAACGCGATGAAACGGCCGGCTCTCGCTGAGCGTGTGGCTCCGATCAGCTTCAGTGTGCCCACGACGTTTTCTGGACGAAGTTAATGATGTCGCCGTCGTCTCCACCAAAACCGGCCCCGGGGACGGTAAAACGCGGCATGGACAACCGCGTCGCAGCCTCTGACGAGCGTCCTAGTGCTCTCAGTTTCACCCAGGTCACGTTCGATCCACTCGACTTCATCCATGTTGTCAAAACCGCTTGTGTCGCTCGACGAGCGGTGCCAGCAGCGTAATGGGTGACCAAAGCGTCCGGGGCGTGTTCCACCGGTATCGGATTACTTCGCTCTAACAGGGTGAAGCGGTCCGCGAGAACGGTCAGACCTGTCACGAACGTAGCTGGAGCCTCGCAACTTGGAACATCGGTCAAGATTGCAGGTCGGTGTTCAAGCGGTCGAGGAACCGATCAACGCTCCCCTTGCTGTAATCAACACGGCGGGTGCGATGGCCGATGAGTAACACACTTTCATCCCGGTGCTACAGAACCTTCATCGCTTCCTGCAGTCGACCGAGATCATTGAAGCGGTTGCACGGTAAGTTATTGGTGGAAAAGAAATCTTTCGCACCACTTGGGACGACTTGGCACGTCCTCCAGAAAGCAGTTGCCAGAGGAAAGGCTCGAAAGACCGACAACAACACCGTGCCTCGTTGCGGCACTGACGAAAAAGTTTGCTATAGAAACGGTCTACCACATTGATAATGAATTGGCCTATTCCTATCTATATTGTAGAATAGCGATTGGTCAAAACTATTTGGCTATACCTGTCGATCTTTATTCGTCTCAGCAACCTATCGTATATATATTCTGGAAATCGAATGTCAGACGCAACCATCAAAGTCAAACTTTCGCTTGCCCAGCGAAAAGTCATTTGTTTACTGATGACCACACTCTATCTCCGCCTCATGCTTATCACGCCCAGCCCGAGGGTGATTATGTTTTCCCTTAGAGAGTTGGTGGAGATTCACCGGAGAGCTTGCGAAGCAAGGGACCAACTAGAAAGTGGCAGTCTCCGCAAAATCCTGGCCCGTATCGGGGACATTGTTGGCGAAGCGATCAAAAAGGCAAAAGCAATCGACTCGCCATCAGTTTAATGTCTTCAAATGAACGGACGAGCAGCGGTATTCAACTGGTGGTTGCTTTGACGCTTCTGTTTCTGCCACCAGAGATTGGTCATTGAGGACGTATGCCCAACTAGCTCCTGAGTATCATCGTAACCGTTCACCAGAGCCATTGTAGACGCGGGTTTTAGGCTATTGGGTTTACTTTGCTTCCCAATGGAGAACCCCATGAATCGAGCCGAAACCGCGAAGCTTTGGACAGAGCGTCTGCAACGATTCGAACAAGCTTAGACGACGGTCGCTCAGTTCTGTGATTCCGAAGGTGTTTCGCAGTCTTCGTTCTACTACTGGAAACGCAAGCTGCGGCCGGCACAAGATCCGAAAGCCTCCGCCGTGGCGAAGTTCGTGCCCGTCTCGTTCAAGGACACATCGGATCGCCCCGCACCCGCAGCTGATCACGTGATCGCGACGATTGAACTTCCCGGTTGCATCCGCATTCGTGTCGAAGTGCCAGCTGATTCTCAGCCGAAGCCGCCTCGCAAGAGCGACCGCAAGTTCCCTGACCACTTGCCGCGCATCGAGCGGATCGTTGACCTTCCCGAAGATCGACGCGAGGGCTTGAAGCTGATCGGCTATGACGAGATCGAAACGCTCGAGTGGATCCGGCCCGAGCTTCGTGTACGCGTCAATAAGTACGCCAAATACGTTCAGCCGGTTGAAAAGAATCGTGTCGACGATGAGCCGTCCATCATCAGCCCCGAGCGTCCTACCGGACTGGTCGCTGGCGATCGCTTCGATCGGTGTCGAAGTCATTGCCTGGAAACGCTGCTATCACCTGCCGTTTTACCGCCATCAAGTCCGGTCGCCGGCAGCGACTGGACGCCAAGTCGTAGCACGCTGGCGAATATCGAAAGCTCCGTCGAGTTCGCACTTCGCCCACTGGCTGAACGCCTGCGGCCGTTTCTCAAGACAGATGCTTGTGTGGACTGTGATGACACAGGCGTAGTGCTGATCACGCCCCAGGCGATTCCCGGCTTGTCGAATCATCCACGCCCTGAGCGAATCGGCGAGGTGCTTGAAAAAGCGATCGCATCGGGCAAGCCCAGCATCCAAGCGAACTTCTGGGGCTACTACGCATCGCGTCTTCCGGTGGTCGCGTTCGACTTCACGGTCAGTCGTCACCGTGACGGCCCCGGTGATGTGCTGGCGGATTACGAAGGAACGCTGCTCGGCGACTGCTGGTCAGGTTTACAAAAGATCGATGTTCGCAGCGACTCGCGAATCACGTTTGCAGCGTGCTGGGCGCATGCGCGTCGCAAGATCGACGAGCGCCGCATTGCGTTCCCAATCCAAGTGGCGAAGCTGAAATCGCTGATTCGGATGCTTTATGGCATCGAAGATCAAATCAAAGACCTCAATGACGCAGTGCGATTGTCATGGCGGCAGTGCCTCTCGCGTCACGTGCCTGGCTTGATCGACGAACACTTGCGAAGCGAAACAATGAGTTCGCCAAAGGTCCTTCCCAAAAGCAATCTTGGCTAGGCGGCAGCGTACGTGCGTCGACACGGTGCGGCACTGAAGCGGTTCACCGCAGACGCTTGGGATCAGGTCACCACCTCAAACGACTGTGAGCAGTTGATGAAGCGAGTGGCTACAGGCCGCAAGAACTGGCTATTCAAAGGCTCGTTATCGGCGGGTGAACGAGCGGCGAACTTGATGACAATCATCGGGACAGCGATCCGCAGTGACTTGGGTGTTCACGCGTATTTGGATGATGTGATGCGCCGAACCCTTGCTGGTGAAACCAACTGGTCAGTGCTGAGTCCACCTGCCGGGAGAGACTCGAACCCGGAATCCATCCGCGACTACCGGCACGACGAACGCCGACAAGCGGCCGACCGCAAGCGAGTCCGACATGCCCGCCGTCGACGCCTCAACAAATAGCCGTCACCCCACCGGGCAGAATGGTGCGGGTGGACAATTACCGTATCATCAGCATCACGACCGCAGCATTTGCTCCACCGATCGCCGCCAATCAGTTCATCGGAGCCAAATCGAACGCCCGTCGAAACGAATCACGGAGCCGGTTGTGCCTGGGCTGATCTTCAGGACTGGAAGCTGATTCGCTTTGATCGTCGTCAACATCCTGCGTGACCGCTTTCATCGCTTCGACCATCCGCTTTGTAAAGTTGACCGACTTCATTGAGGCAAGGGCGTTCAGGGACTTCATGTGGCGGTTGAACGCCGACTCGATCTTCTTCAGTCGGTGCTCGCTGATCTGGACGTTGTCTGCGGGTCTCTTGGCTTCACGGCCTTCGTGGAAGTAAAGCTGCAGCCACGTCGCGAGCGATTGGTCGACCAGCATCTTTTCCACTACCGTACCGTTCGTCTCCGCCATGAGCTCGCGCTTGTGCTCGGCCATCTGAACATCTGGCGCCATGCCTGAAAAATCTCGGGGGTTCGGGGGCTGGCCCCTGACCAGCATGGGCGAAGGAATCAAAAACTTCAAGATTTTTGATCTGCGCTATTGCCAAAAACAACACCGTCGCTATCCCGATCGCTTTGTTCTGTCTAATTGGGCACTTCGTACCGAGATTCTAGTAGCGATGTTTCGATTTGCTGTTTCGCATGCTCGTCCCCGTCGGCTGGGTAGATGGCAGTAATCTGTGCACAGCCTGTGGTTGTACCGAAGGCCACTGTACAAAACTGTTGCGGGTATCTCGCATTTAGCCGATTGCCGTGGACAAGCAGCGTCGGTCGCCCTGCTACGTCACGAATTACCTTTTCAGTCAGTTCCATGCCAGATGGCAGCATACGATCAGCTACGAAGTCATCGACAACGGATTGGAGTGTCGTTCCCGGAGCGTGGGCTAGCGTCACACTCGTGCGCGTCGTCTTGTTGTGCCAAATTCGATGTTCGTCATTCCAGTCGAATCCATCAGGTGCAACGAAAACGAATCGCGGTTCGTTCGTGTCGACATCGACTCCGACGACCGTTTGCGGTAACTGTTCGATGGAAACATGACGATCTGAACAGCCGAGTGCGAGGGTAGTCAGGGCGATGAATGCAGTGGTTCTGATAGAATCTAATAATTGCAGAACGTTGGCCATCTGTGGGAACGGCGGAGCGACGTGCACCTGCCAAGACGTGAACACCGTCCTCCATTGCATGGCATTGTCACCCACTTTCGTTTTGCTCGTTACAAGATCGCGTGACGAAATCATGGTAGTCAATGTACTTCTGGTTCGCGGTGTCAAAATATTCCGGCCATTGGTCGGGATCCTCTTAAAGCTTGCGGGCGAGTGTAAAGAACTTGTCAGCGGCTGTGCATTCGAGTGCCGCTAAAATTTCGCTGCCTCCACGAACGCGGTCGAACTCACGTTCGGCAGTCGCCATTGCGTCTCGTGCATCGATCACGAGACGTTACCCAGTCACAAACGTTGCGCAAACGGTTGATGAGCAGTAGCGTGCCAATTCGGTATTTCAGACTTCAGTTCCCTCTCAAGCAAATGTGCAAGTCACGTCGGGTGACGGAGCGGTTCAGAGGAGACGCGCGTACGAATCGACACTTCGAAATCGTCAACTCGCGACCTCTAGTGTAACCGATGGTTACCCGCCAATTGGAAGCGACGATTTATTCAGCAGCCCAATCTTTGCCGCAGTCTCATCGTCAGCATACCAGTAAATCTTACCTCGTTCGATAAACACATTCAGCTCATCGGTCCAGAACGGGAAAGCACTGCAGAGATCAATACGGTATTTGGCTGGCATCGCGACAACGTCAGCATGAAGATCCGAGATCAGTTCGAGAGTCACGTAATCGACGCCCTTGGTCTCAATGCAGGGAAAGTAGTCAGCGGGCGCATACCGATTGACATAGTACGGGCATTCGCGATCGATCCCCAATTTTCCGTAGTGTTCAAGCGTCGAAATTACGTTTGCGATACATGCATCGTACTCATCGGTGTCGTCCATGATGAGGCCGTTGAGTTCTGATCCGTGGAGACCTCCAACCTCAAGGTATCGATCACGTTGGTCATGAGTGATGCGTACTAACGGTACTTGCATTTGATTGTCGGTGCATCCGCAAACCGTCGCGAAGCCAAGAGCGAGCAGCAGCGTGATATGAGTTTTCATTCGGGCAACGGTAGACATCACGGGATCGGGCCGTGAAAATTTGAACTGGAAAAACGCGTGACTCGCGACTCCCGTGCAATTCTTTGGTTCGCGGCTCTTTAGTGGCGGGTCGCATTGTTAAAGTATCATCGCCAAAAGCGATCGAGCAAGCGTGAGATCACTCCGGGAGGGGATAGTTCATCTTCGTATCTCGGCCACAGTGAACGAAAGGTTAGACGATCCGTTTCTCTCTGGCAATATAAATCAAACCCCCCAGAAAAGCAGTTTTCTGCAATGGTCTGAGTTCGCACATGTCGGACCGCAAAAAGAACGTCGTTCCAAAGGTTGGGATCGTGCAGTGCCGCATCCGACTCATCGTCAGTCGGACGCAAGGTATATTCGCACCAAAACATGTCCCTCCAAGCCGGGTCCGTCAGTTCGGCTAGGGTCGCTCTGTCGACCTCAATGACGTAGAGCGGACCGGGTCTAAGTTCAGGCCACATTGGGTCACCTCGGTCGGCGAAAGAATCCATGGAAGTCCTAGGTTTGGTGCGTGGGAGCCATTCGCAAAAAACTGGCGACTCGAACCTGTGATATGAGCAGTTTGCGGCTGCCTGACACATTCACTCCACCCAACAAACACCAGGACAGACGTGACATGAACATTCTCGCACTCGATCTCGGCAAATTCAACTCGGTTTGTTGCTTCTTCGACAGCAAAACTCGATAAACAAAGTTCCTCACTGCCCCCACCAAACGCGATCAGATCGCCAGCATCGTCTAGGACTGACAAAGGCGATGTCCTGAATCTCGCTCGGGTGTCCGCGAGGAGTGAACTATAGCCTGTTCCCATGCCATCGTACGAGAAGCCACATGGCTATTTTGAGATGCTACCCATTCTCGTCCGCGTTGCTGACAAACGGCACGCCGCATAGGCAGTGCAAGAAGCACGGCGAGCACTGCGTCACCCTCACCAATTGATCACGCGTCAGTCAGTGCCTCGCAGAGCAGACGTTGGTTGATGCCTCGCAGGGCTGGCGTCGGTTGTCATGGATCGGGCGCTGGACCATGCGCCGCAGGGCACACTTGGCAGTTCACCCACGCTCGGCGTTAGCACAGCTTCGTCTCGCAATGCTACTGATTACCGGGAGGCGGCGAACGTCGCAACCATCCCCAAAACGCCCACCATCGCGGTTCCGAGTGCAGCGGATTGTTACCCGTTGTGTGCGACTTCATTGAGGGAGACGAGCCTACCAGATCCTCGATACGAGCGAGCAGGTCGTTGTCACCGATCCGTTCGGCCAGCGCATACGCCCAGCTGATGCCCTCTTGGCATTCATCGTTAGCGTTTTGGAGGTCACCAGTGGCGGCACGTAGAGACCGTGCAGCGACGTCGGCGACATCACGAACCGACTTGACCTGATCCGCTGAAAGTCGTCCAAACGGCGTGTTGCGGTCGGATTCGTCCAGAGACAAGCCCTGCGAATACAACTCAGCTTTGCCAGTCAATCTTGTAGCAGCGTTCGCCGAATCTCGGAGCTCAGTGTCGGGCAACTCATTGGAAGCAGCAGTATTCGCCTGTTTGATTGATTGATCAATTGATGCCAACGTTGACGGGTCAGCAAAAGTGGCAATAGCAGAACGCATCTCTGCTGCTGCACCAGCCAGCAATCGGACACATTCTTGATGTGAGAGTTGAAGCATTTTTTGTCGGTTAACGTCGGTGATGTGCGGGTGGCACGGAACGATTTACCACTGCGAAAATGGCGAGCAACCCGACTCCATCACCATCGCATTATTATCCCCGGTTTTCGTTGAGCGATGCGAGTTCGGCGAGTGTGGTCCACCAAGAACGATGCTCGTAGTACATGTCCCATTGAGGATTGCCGAAGCCGGTAGGATAGCAAGCGAATCGCAAAACGGTCAAATCCTTGAAGTGCCGCCAAGGAAGTAGATTGAGGTTTACATTCCGCCGTACAGCGATGGGGCCAGCTTGGATTTCTATGTCCGCGGCAATTCGAGCACCAATGTAGTAGCGCCCGAGTCGTTCGCTTGGCGCCACGACCGTCAGCCGATTGTCTGCAAAGTTGTCACGTTGTGAAATGAAGCTATCCCATTTCGGGTTTCGCTCCAGTTCCCATTGTGAACCGCCGGTAGCGGTTAGCGTCACAGAGGAGTCAGCGTCGCTGAAGGCAGTAGAAGCCGTAACGATGCCGCGATCCATCATGGAAGAGAGCGTCGCATGAAGCTGTCCACGAGTTAGCCCGTGGGAGTATCCCACGTTCATGTGCAGTGGGTAAACGTCGTCTGAAAGGCACCGTGTCATCACGGTATGCTCCCAGAGGAAGTCGCAAAGTAGCAACTCTGGATCCGACAGATCTGTCCGGCCGGACCGTCGTGGAGGTGTTTCCATTCAGTATGTGGGATAACGTTAACGATCACGTGGTCGCAGCGAACGACTCACCACTCCCAAAAACTCAACTCGGCGACGCAGGTGCAGCGTCTGGTGTTCAGGATTCTTCGCACTTTAGAAACTCGTTATGATGCGGCGTGTCGATCGTATCGTAAAGCACCATCCGGTTCAACAGCGATCATGCGAATTGCCTTTGCACGCACCATGCATCTCTGCCCGTCTTCGTCTTCCATGATTACCATCCCATCGCTTGCAACGTGGCCAGCAAAACAGGATTCCAGCCGCGAAGAACGAAAGCGTGGCGGTGATTAGTGGACACAGGTTGAGGGACACAGCACTCTCGCGGATAGTTTGACTCCATTCATGCAGGAGAACGGCGACTAGCCTGACAAAATGCTGTGTCTCCAGGCTCTGGTGTCCCCAGGCTCTGTCTATGAACCTCGGCGTCGTCCGGCAGCGCCCCCTCAGGATTCTTCTATGATGTGGGAAGAAGCCCGGCCCTTCACTGGACGACCCTCTCGCCACTCCACTACGTACTCACGTCGATGCGGGGCGAACGCCTGCGGTTGTTCTTCGGTTAGAATGGTCTTCTGAGGTGATGATGCGGTTGCGGGCCTTTTTTTGCGACGCGGACCCTCGCGGGCCGGAACTCTTGCCTGCTTCGGTGCATCTAATCGACGAGTTGGTATAGATTGGTTGTGACGATCGAGAGAGAAAAATGCTTGTGGGACGGATGACATCGATCAGTGCGCTTGCCCTTTTGTTGGGGTGCATCGTTTCAGCCTGTGCCGCAGGAGAACCGCGGCTGTGGTCCGACCGCACGGGCAAATTCAGTGTTCACGCTGAAATGGTTCATCTGGAGAACGGTAAGGTCCGGCTGCGAAAGTTGGATGGTTCCGTTATCGACGTGCCGCTGGACCAACTCAGTCCCTCCGACCAGCAGCACGCGTCCACGAATCGAACAGTGTCCCGCTCGGGTCCCGGCTCTAGCAATGTGGTAGCGTCGAGGCGGGGTGATTCTGGTGGCGGGCAGGCGGCCGCGAACTTAGATCAGATCGCGGACTCAGTGGTCATGATTTCGACAAGTGACATGACGGGCGGTTCGGGATTCGGAAGCGGGTTTGTAGTTGGTCCAGGGCTGATTGCAACCAATCATCACGTGGTCGAGCAAGCCATGAAGGCCGAGGTTCGTTTTCGTGATGGCACGACCGTCAAAGTGGATGGATGTGTCGCCATTGATGAGGGGCGAGACATCGTGATCCTGAAAGTGAAATCGATTCCGCGGGGAGTCCAGCCGCTGCGAAGTTCTCGAGCTCCCAAGATCATCTTGGGCATGCCAGTTGTCGCGATCGGCCACCCACAAGGATTCAGTCACACGATCAGTCGCGGAAGTGTCAATGCACTGCGACGAACGGAGGAGCTGCCTGCCACGGTCCAGAGGGATCTTCAGGCGAACCGGAATACGACTTGGGTTCAAACCGATGCGGTCATATCCAATGGAAGTAGCGGCGGACCGATTCTGGACTCAGACGGGCGTGTCATCGGCATTGCGACTTGGATCATTCCCGGCGAGCAATTGGGATTTGCCGTTCATGTCTCTCACTTAGACGAGCTTCAGGAGCAAGCGAGCACGACCAAACAGATCGTGCCCTTTCCGCTGAATTCACCCGCTGATCATCCTATGCTGCCCCTGGAAGAAGAGGTCGCCTTGGTGATCAACCAGCTTTCTCGCTGGATGGAAGAGGTCATGGTTCGCGATCTGGACGAAGTGAGCTTCGACGAAATTCATCCAGCCAAGGAGTTTGTGCCACGATTGGTAAAGTTAGCCGCTTCGAAGCCCAAAACCCGGACCGCGTTCCAAGCGTTGTACGCGGCATTGCAGTTGGGTGCTTCCGGCCCAGAATGGGTGGCGCCCCAGGTGGTGGAAGTGATCAAGCAGTTGCAACGTGATCACTTTCGAGACAAAGGGTTGAAATACGTCGCATTCGCCTTGATTCCGGTTGATAGTGACGTGTCGCGAGATTTTTTGAAGGCGATGGTCCAGCATGGTGCCGATGAGGATACCAAGTCGTGTGCGGCTTTGGCGTTAGCCATTCAACTGAAAAATGGTAGCACCGGTACGATGGCCGACGATCAGCGACAGCTCGTCAGTCGACTGTTAAAGTTTGCAATCCAAAGCGGTACGACGACCGAGATCCAAGGCGAATCAGTTTTAAATATTGCCAAGTCGATGCATCACGCTATCGAGCATTTGAGTGTTGGTGTGTCACCTCCGCTGTTGAAGGGACAGTCCAGCGAGGGTCATTCACTCACGCTGGCGACCAAGCCAGGCGTTGCTTCGTTGGTCCTGTTTTCTGCCTCATGGTGTGGTCCCAGTGAGCGTCTGTATCCGCATCTTCGCAATTACCTTCGCCAGTATGGCGATGAGAAACTGCAGATCATTGGCGTCTATGGTGATGATATGGCAACGGTGAAGCAACTTCGTCAAACAGGAAAGGTGACTTGGCCGTCCATTCCTGAGCCATCGTCGAACGCCATCTTCGAAACGTGGCAAGTGAACTCGCTGCCGACAGTTTACTTGATCGATGAGCAAGGCATTATCCGTTTTGTCTCGGTTGGCTATCCAGGACAAAAGCTTGATCAAGAAGTGGCTAAATTGCTTGGCCCATCCGTGGCACCCGAACCCAGGCAAGAGATTGATTCACAACGGCCACCTCGCACGATCGTGATGCCCCCTCGGGCTGCGACAGCGCAACCCCGTTCGAACCAAGAGTTCAACGTGGGCTTGGTCAGAAATCCAAGTCCCGTGGATCTTTCAAACGCCGTCAATTGTGGATTGGCTGCTGGCAATCCTCTGGTCCCCGCCGATCACCTTGGTGGGGTCCCACGTGGCGACGTGATGATGGCCGGCATTCCTTTTCAGATCACCGATGAGTATGTGCAATTGAAAGGTAAGAAACTCCGTGAAGAGTACCCCCTGTCGGTTCAAGTGCCCGTCGGACGCAACTTTGACTATTTGTTCCTGTTGGATGGATGCAAGCAGTCTCAGACCGGAGGGCGATCAACTGTTGCGACGGTCACATTCATTTACGAAGATGGTTCAAAAAAGCGTCAGGAGCTGAACTACGGGACACATCTAACGGACTATTGGGTGCGTGGGAAGCCAACGGATTTGCCGAAAGCTGATCTCGCCTGGACTGGAACCAACGACGCGATCCAAGACAAACCTGCTTTCACGCTGTCGTTGTTCGTCACCCGAGTGGTCAATCCCTACCCAGAACGGAAGGTCGAGGAGATGATCTACGAATCGAGTTATGCCGGGCTGATCGCTCCGTTCGCGGTTGCCATGACCGTCGCGGACTACGAGTGACTGGAACTGACAAGTCGGGTGTTTTGAAATGCCGATCCACTCATACCATCCGACAGCCATGGCGATGACGAAGCCAGAGGGACATAGCACTCTCGGAGGAGCCAAAGGGACATAGAGGAGCCAAGGACATAGCAATCTCGCGGCTGGTTTGGCTCCATCCGTGTAGGGCGATAGAGTGACGTTAGCGGCTGGCGGCAAAGTTCCTGAGAATGCGAGGCGAATGATGTCCCGAATGGCAGGCTGTGAAATTTTTGATCCCGATGAGGTGGCCATCGCCCATGTGTACACTCGCGTGTGCCGGAGGTGCTTTCTGTTGGGAGACGATCCGTTCTCCGGTAAAAACTTCGACCACAGAAAGGTCTGGATCGAGGAGCATTTGCGACAATTCGCTTCCTTTTTTGGGATCGACTTGCTTGGCTTTTCGATTTTGTCAGACCATTTTCATCTCATCTTGCGTTCGCGCCCCGACGTCGTCGCAACGTGGAGTGATGAGGAAGTGGCGCGGCGGTGGTTGATGCTGTGCCCCCACCGCCGCACAGCTGATGGTTTACCAATGACACCGACTGATCCCGAGATCAAGTCCATCGCCGGGTGTCCTATCAAACGCACGGAAATCCGCCAGCGACTGAGTAGTTTCAGTTGGTGGATGCGGTTGCTGTGCCAACGGGTAGCGACGCGGGCAAATCGCGATCGACGAGCAGACCGATTCGGTGGGCCCGTGTGAAAGTGCATCGAGAAAACGTTGTAGCGAGAAAGGGTTCTAGGCCACGCGGAGGGCGGACTACTTGGAGCTACTAGACTAGACGGCCCGGCAAAGTGTCCCTGGTAAGCATCGCACCGCTGCGGGTGTGCCGCCCGTTCTGGTGCGGCTCGGTCTGGACAGAGCGACTTGGTGTGAACTGGTTGATGACTTGGACGCTTGTGCTGTAGCGACGCGGGGCGTCCTGAGTGTGTGGACTCGATGCGCTGCCACCGAACCCACCGCCGCTACCATCTCCGCCGCCGGGCTCGCGAGCTGCTGACGACACGCGGCTAGCGAATCTCGCCGCTTTTCGTGTGCACCAAACCGGTTCTAGGAACCGATGAAGATGGAGTACGCACCGACATCGCTTTGCCGCGTCAACGCCCAGGCTCAGCCTGACACTGGCCGGCCCCAATACCAGAGAAGTCAGCTCAAATTGCGATCGGGCGCATGCGGGGGAACGGCGGCTAACCTGACAAGATGCTGTGTCCGTGTCCCCGTTGCTGCGATGCTCTGGCTACTTGCTTTGCTCGAGCATCTCTAAACCGCAGTCCGATTGTTCTGCGACGACTGGTCGACTAGGGTGAGAGCAAAACAGTGTTCAATACCGTGAAGGCTTCGTCATCATCAAGCGACTATGTTTCCTTATTGTCTCGTTCACCGCGGCCTCATTCGTAGGCACCTGTCCAGCGGCAGAGCCAGCCACAGCCTTCGCAGAATCACCGCCGCGGTACTACGCGCCGGTTGAACGCACCAAGGCCCAACGCCTCACATTCGATGTCGCTGTCTACGGCAGCACCCCGGGTGGAATCACCGCCGCAATTCAGGCGGCGCGGATGGGCAAGGAAGTCGCACTCATTTCGTTCGGCCCCCATGTCGGCGGCCTGACCACGGGTGGTCTGACAGCGACCGATATTGGCACGAACACATCCGTCGGCGGGTTGGCTCGCGAGTTCTACGACCGAATGGGAAAGATAACTGATTTCAGCTCTCATGAGGCCGAGATTAAGTTTCTTGAGATGCTCAAAGAAGCTGGCGTTACGGTACTGCTTCGCCGACCGTTAGAGTCCGCTGCGCTCAGCGACAAGCGGATCCAATCGATCTCGTTAATGACCGGCGAGACGATCGTGGCGAAGATGTTTGTCGATGCGACCTACGAAGGAGACTTGTACGCAGCCGCAGGCGTCTCCTATCGAGTCGGCCGCGAGCCAAGGTCCGCCTTTGACGAATCGCTCGCAGGACAATGGCAGACGGAATCATGGAAAGGCGTGTACCAGTTCTGCGATCTGCCTATCAGCCCGTTCGTCCATTCGGGTGACCAGAACTCGGGCCTCCTCCCAGAGATTGCGATCGAGCCCGCCGGCAAGCCTGGTCAAGGCGACTACAAGGTCCAGGCTTACAACTTCCGCATGATCTTGACAAACAAGGACGGCAAGATCCCCTTCCCCCAACCCAAACGCTACGACGCCAGTCGGTATGCACTGTTGGCACGCTTTTTGAACTTCGATGCCAATATCAAATGGACACTGAACTACACCACCGAGCCAATGACCGACGGTCCGGTGCAGATGCGTCGTGGCGACTCCAATAACGCCGGCAGCCTCTCCAGCGACTATGTCGGCGGCAACTATCAGTGGCCCGATGGCACCTACGTCCCTGGCTCGTTCGATGAACTGCCCGAGCCTCGCCGAGGATTGCCGATGCCCATGGCCGCGCTGTACGAGTTGCGTGAAAAGATCTTTCAAGATCACATCGACTACCAGGTTGGCATGATGCATTTCCTGGCCAATGACCCAAGTATCCCCAAGCCGCTGCAGCAACGCGTCAATACGTTCGGACTGGATCCCAATGAGTTCAAGAGCTCAGGTCGCTGGCCCCACGAACTCTATGTCCGCGAAGGCAGGCGGATGGTCTCGGACTACATCATGAACCAAGACAACTGCGAGGGAAAACGCATCGCGGAGGACTCGGTCGGCCTCGCTTCATACGCGATGGATTCACACTTCTGCCAACGCGTGGTTGTCGTGCGCGACGGCAAAACTACCGTCCGCAATGAAGGCGGATTCGGCAAGCCATGTCCCAAGCCCTTTCCCGTCGCGTACCGTTCGATCGTGCCAAGCAGGCGTGAGTGCGAAAACCTGTTAGTGCCCGTCACTCTGTCATCCACCCACGCCGCCTATGGCTCAATCCGCATGGAACCGGTTTTTATGATCCTCGGCCAAAGCGCAGGTGTCGCCGCTTCCATGGCGATCGATGCAGAGGCAACGGTGCAAGACATTCAATACGACAAGCTGCGAGAGCAACTACTAGCGATTAGCCAGAAGTTGCAGAACTAGTTCCTTAGGATGGCGAAGATAGCCGCCAGCCAGGGACACAGCCAATACTGTTCGGCACGGCGTTGGGGTGCTTAGCAGAAGTGGTGGGCAGCGGCGATTGGCACGAAATTTGCGCACGCAATAGACTACCAAGCCCACTGCCCATTTGACATGTGTCGCTGCACCTGCACACGTAATGCCGTAAATAGCCAAGCCGACGCCCGCTGCCAAAGATGTCCAAGGACTGAAGTACCTCAAAGTGCTCCAGCCCCTGCTGCAGTCGTTGCATGAGGTCGGCACACAGCTGCATACCGCTGGTAAGCGCCAACTGCACACGGATCACTACTGCATGTTGATCCTGATGTGGATGTTCTCATCCAACCTGACCAGTCTCCGCGGGATCCCGCAGGCATCGACCCTACAAAGGGTTCAACGCAAATTCAAAATCCCCCGGGCCGCTCTGGGAACCCTCAGCGAAGCTCCCACCGTCTTTGATCCCGAAAAGCTCAAGCACATCGCCCTGGAACTCGGGCAGCAAATCCCAAGGATCGCCCGGGCTGAGGCGGACAATCCACAGGCGAAGATCGACAAAACGCTCACCGCCGTCGACGGATCGGTCGTCAAACTGCTGACGCAGATCGCCGAACCTGCTTGACGCTTCGCTGAGATTGTTTTTTTCAAAAACAAAGCAGCCAAGTGGACCGGTGACGCAGCCGATCACATAGCCCCTCCGGCGATGCCGGTCCATTGGGATGGTTTTCGTATTTGAGCGATCAGCGAAAACTTCTCTACCCGCATTAAAATCGCCGCCCCCAAACGCCGTGCCGAACAGTATTGCCCCCGTCCCGTTTTCTTTCTCGCACCGATGTTGCTTTGCCGCGTCAACGCCCAGGCTCAACCTGACACTGGCCGGCCCCAATACCAGAGAAGTCAGCTCAAATTGCGATCGGGCGCATGCGGGGGAACGGCGGCTAGCCTGACAAAATGCTGTGTCCCCAGGCTCTCTTCCCCAGGCTCTCTTCCCAGGCTCTCTTCACGCTGCAGACTTTCAGCTCGGAGAGCTGAGCGACAATCACCGCGAAATGGCACAAACCTGGCGATTACCGATGTATGATGGACACTCTTGCCCGTCAGAGGTTTCGATGTCGGCCAAGGGTGGCCAACCTACGATTACTTCGACATCCAGCGGGTTCGACGGTTCACGAGAACCGCACACAAACGCGCCAGCGGCTGATATGGTTTTACGCACGTACCTAGGTGCAGGTGCTTACCTCTTAAAGAAATATGGCTAAATGAAATCACGCACGTCTCAAGCAGCTTGTTTACTAGTCGCCTCTCTACTGCCAATGATCCTGGCGAGCGGACGGCATGCCGAAGGCGATGACGATCCGGCACCGCAATCGTTTGAGCTGCGAGTCGTCGATTTGGAAGGAGTTGCCGTTCCCGGCGCCGCTATATATATCAGGTCGCGACCCAAGGTCAGTGCGACCGCAATCGTGGTGGGCAAGTTCGCGAAGGCGAACTCCTATGGGATCGAAGCCACCGCAGACTCCAATGGAATTCTGCGATTGGAAGCGAATTCGCTTCCTCGAGATTTTTCGCTCTCAATCTTAGCTGAGGGGTTCGCACCTTTTTGGGCTGAGTTCGACCAAGATCGCGAATCGCTTCCTGAATCGTTAACTGCGTCGATCGAGCCTGCCTGGACGGTCGGAGGCGTCATTCTGGATGCCGGTAGACACCCTGTGTCGGACGCCGTGGTTGGCCCGAGTTTCCAATACCGCAAGCCACCAGGGAACACGAGAGCCCTTCATGTCGGCACCTCCGTCAAAACCGACGAATTCGGGCGGTGGCAATACGGTCACGTTCCCGTTTCCAAACTGGATGTGCACGTGACGGTCAACCATCCTGACTACCAGCCATTCCGGATGGCTCTACCGAGGAGTGAATTTGAATCGAAACCCGACCATCCATCCCCGGGAACAATCACCTTGACTCAAGGGTATACGTTGGCTGGGTTCGTTCGTGATCCCGCCGGCAACCCAATCAAAGACGCGACCGTCCGAACAAAATTTCTCAATGAAATACGCGAAACGAAGTCAGATGAGTACGGTCGGTATCAGCTCACTGGCTGCGACGAACGGCACTGCCGGGTCGTCGTGTTCGCCAAGGGGCGTGCGCTGGAGATGAAAGACGTTGGTATCGGTCCAGAGATGGAACCCGTCGACTTTGTATTGCCGAAAGGCGGGCATGTTAAAGTGCGAGTCGTCGATGCGGATGGAAATGGACTGCCCAACGCGAGTATCTTTTTGCAACGATGGCGAGGGCGCGTTGACTATTTCGAGTTCGATCATGTGGACTGCCACACAGACGAACATGGGGTATGGGAATGGAACGAAGCACCGCTCGATACCTTCGAAGCCGACATCGGTCCACGCGGTGGTATGACCATGGTCAGGCAACCCATCATCGCCCGCGAAGCCGAATATGTTTTTCAACCGCCTCCGCTGTTGGTCATTACCGGCCGGGTTCTCGATGCCGAATCTGGCGAACCGATTACCGATTACCGGGTGACTCCTGGGCATCGCAATGACAACCCGAGAATCGGTTTTGACTGGTATCGAGGCGAGTCGTATACGTCCAAAACATCGAACTACCGCGTGCAGTTCGATCGGTCCGGAGTTGGATATCTCGTTCGCATCGAAGCCGCAGGATACCGCGTGACTCAGTCGCGTGACTTTAATTCGGACGAAGGCGATGTTACCTACGATTTCCGGTTGGAGAGAGCCGCCAGTTTGACCGGGCAGATTGTCGACGCAAAGGGCCAGACTGCGGGCGGCGCGAAGCTCGCGATCGCTGACGAGCACGCTCAGATCTCGATCGATAACGGCGAAATGGATGATTCATCCACCTATGCAACCAGGTTGGATGCCGACGCCGATGGCAAATTCAGCCTGCCGGCGCGAGACGACCCGTTTCATATCGTGGTCGTTCATGAGCATGGCCATGCGTTCGTATTCTCGGAATCGATCGAGCCCGGTGACAAGATTGAGCTGACACCCTGGTCGTCCATCAAAGGCACGTTCCGCATCGGAGCGAAACCAGCAGCAAACACGCGACTGAATATTTCCGGCGGCACTTTTCGTCCGGCGAATGGAAATTCCGTGCGAGTTTACGCCGACGCTGATGCCATCACGGATGAACAGGGAAACTACCGACATGATAGAATCTTTGATGGTCGAGGGCTAGTCGATCGTGAGATCATTGTGATGGTGGAGGATGGTGCGTCGGAAGTTGCGTCGACACCACGGGTGCCGTTCACAGTAGCCCCTGGAGAGAGAGTGACCGTCAACCTAGGCGGCACCGGTCGATCGGTGACGGGCCATTTGCAGTGCCCCAATGACAATGGCAAACCGATCGCTTGGAACCTCGCGACAATGATGGTCAGGAAGCGCCTCGTGGTCCCCGTTCCGCCTGTCGATCGGCAAGCGATGATGCAGATACCGGGGCAATGGGAAGCGTGGCTGCGCACTCCTCTCGGCATCAACTACCTCGTCAGTGTCCAAGTCTACGAGCGCCAACAAGCCGAGGCAGTCGGCTATTTTGCCACCGTCGGCAGAGACGGATCGTTCCGGATCGACGACATGCCGGAGGGCCAGTACGAGCTCGACGTCATGATGCAACCCGGGCATCGCGGTTCCATCCGTGGCTACAAGTTTTCAATTCCGCTGATGGAAAGCGAACGAGTCCAGGAACCGGTGGATCTGGGCGTGATTACGTTGGAGTGAGCATTGATTCTTGAACGAAAATGATGCACCTAGCACGACCGAGCTAGACCTTAATCAAGCGAAGCTTGATTTTCCCTTGTAACTGTTCACGGTTTTAAAACTGATATTCGCGGATTCGGCGATGTCGGTTAGAATTCTACGCCATGAGCACTGGGAACGGATGTCCGGAATGTGAACGCTGGGAGCAACGCTTCAATGAGTTGGA